>JAQQAK010000477.1 GCA_028527945.1 Spirochaetaceae bacterium | reverse complement strand
GGAATAGGAAAAACAGACAAAGGTTTTGCGCTTTTGCTTGATACAGAAACATTATTTTCAGAAGAAGAATTAAATGTTTCTGATAGTTTGATGTGAATTACTCAGCGGCCTGTTTTATACAAATTATGATTTTCAATTTTTTTAGTTTTGACTTTACTCTTTTTGTAGATGATAATTACAAAAGGAGATTTACCCGGAGAAAATTATGAAAAAAGATATTGAGGCGAATTTTACAATAGAAAATGCGAAATCAATAGCGGGGGCTTTAAATAAATATATTAAAACATCTGATAACCCTGTTATAGATTTATCAGTCGTAAAGAAAATAGATCTGTCAGGAATACAGTTGCTGATTGCAGCTCATAAAACAGGTGAAAAATTGGGTAAACCAGTTTATTTTACAGGGAACATTACGAAGAACATATATGATTTATTAAATGATAATGGGTTCTCTCTGGTTCATTTGGAGAGTGATGAAAAACTCTTTACAGTAAGGAGAAGCAGCCGTGAATTCTGATCAATTTAAACAAGCTTTTATAGAAGAGTCTATGGAATTGTTAAGCTCTCTTGAGTCAAGATTGCTTGAAATGGAAGAAGATCCAGAAGATTCAGAAAAAGTTTCTGCGGTTTTTAGAATAATTCATACAATTAAAGGTTCTGCCGCAATGTTCGGCTTTAATGAGATTAGTGATTTTTCTCATCATGTAGAAAACATTCTTGATGCTGTAAGGCAGAAAACTTTAAAAGTATCGCGTGAGCTAATTGACTGGACACTTAAGTCCGGAGACCATATCACCGCTTTCATTGAAGCTGATGATAATATAGAAGAAAAAAAAGAGCTTGAAAAAAAGTCTGACGGTATTATTGAATCTTTTAAGGTCGCTGTCGGAATGATGAAGCCTTCTGAAATGACAGTGAACAATGGAGCAGAGGCTTCTGGTGAAAATTCAAATGAAGAAGAGGAAGAGCTTGAGGAGTCTCTTTGGCGAATCAGATTTAAGCCAACAGAGGATATATTTTTAAGCGGAACAAATCCATTGCTGCTTCTTTCAGAATTGGCAGATATGGGCGAGCATCTCTTTTTGCCAAAACTGGATGAAATTCCTGATTTATCTGAAATGGAGCCGGAGAAATGTTACACAAGCTGGGATATTCTTCTTTTAACTACAAAGACTATGAATGATATTAAGGATGTTTTCATCTTTGTAGAAAATGATTCAGAGTTACAAATTGTCGAAATGCCTCTTGATGAGTTTATTACAGAAGAAGGAAAGCCTCCAAAGCTTGGCGCTATTCTTTTAAATCGTGGAGATATAAGTGAAAAGGCTCTTGAGTCTCTTTTAAAACGTCAAAAGCGTCTTGGTCAGATAATTTTGGAAAATAAGTCAGCTTCAGAAGAGGCTGTTGATATGGCTTTGAAAGAACAAAGTTTTATTAAAACTGTTACAGAAAAGCGAACTGAGAAAACGACCCAGGCTTCTATAAGAGTTAAGTCTGAGAAATTAGATGATTTAGTCAATCTTGTCGGTGAGCTTGTAACAATACATGCTCAAATAGAAAGACACAGCCGTGAGTATGAAGGTGATATGCGGACTGTAGTTGAGAGCCTTGGCCGTATTACAGAAAATCTTCGTGAGAATACAATGAGTATGAGACTTCTTCCAATAGGCGCAACCTTTGCGAGGTTTAAACGTCTTGTCAGAGACCTTTCCGCTGAGATGGGAAAATCTATTAATCTTGTAACAATTGGAGAAGAAACAGAACTTGATAAAACTGTTATAGAGAAATTGAATGATCCTCTGGTTCATTTAATAAGGAATTCTATTGATCATGGAATTGAATCGCCGGAAGAAAGAATAGCCAAGGGTAAAACTGCTGAGGGGACGTTGACTCTAAAGGCTGAACATGCTGGTGCTTCTGTAAGAATTTCTATAGAAGATGACGGCGCGGGACTTAATAAAAAGAAAATCTATGATAAGGCTGTTGCTAACCATCTTATAGAGCCTGATGCTGTTCTTTCTGATGAAGAACTTTATTCTTTGATCTTTCAGCCGGGGTTTTCAACCGCGGCAAAAATAACAAGTGTTTCCGGCCGGGGTGTTGGCATGGACGTTGTCCGTCGTCAGATTGAAAGTTTGAATGGTTATATTAAAATAGAAAGTGAAGAAGGAAAATACTCTAAAATAATATTATCGCTTCCTTTAACTTTGGCAATTATTGATGGTTTTCTGGTTAAAGTTGGAGACAGGTATTTTGTTTTTCCTCTGTCAGAGGTCGAGGCCTGTATTGAAAGCAGATATATTGAACGAAAAAATTCCAGAAAGAAGATGATTCCTTACAGAGACTCTCTACTGCCTTATGTTGATCTGCGTGAAGAATTTGATATTGGCGGGCAGCGGGATGAGATCGATCAGATTGTTGTTGTAAGGTCTGAAAATAAGCAAATAGGATTTTGTGTCGATAAGGTAATAGGAGAGCATCAGACTGTAATAAAATCTCTTTCAGGGGTATTAAAGAAGGCAGTCGGTTTTTCAGGGGCAACAATTCTTGGTAATGGCAGAGTGGCTCTTATTGTTGATATAGAAGGAATTATACAGCATTCTAGGCTGAATGAAGAGAAATGCGTAGATGGCAAATAATGTTGGTTCTTCTTTAAAGAAGATCGGTGACAAGGAGTTTAAACTCCTTAGTAATTATATCGAAAGTGAAGTTGGAATAAAACTTCCGCCTATAAAAAGATCATTATTAGAATCCAGGCTGCAGAAGCGGTTGAAATTTCATAACATTCCTGATTTTAGTCATTATTGTGATTTTGTTTTTGAATCTCCGCAAGGGGTTCAGGAAGTTATAGAAATGATTGATGCTATAACTACTAATAAAACTGAGTTTATGAGAGAGCCTGGACATTTTGAATTTATGGTGAAGGTAGCTTTGCCTGAACTTGTGTCAAAAAAGAATGACATAAAGCTTTGGTCTGCGGCTTGTTCATCTGGTCAGGAACCATATAATATGGCTATGTTTATGGAAGAGTTTATTGAAAAAAATAAACCTGTCAGATATAGGGTAGACGCGACCGATATTAGTAAAAGCTCTTTGGCAAAAGCGCAAAAGGCTGTTTATAATATGGCTGATATAGATATGGTTTCACTGGATTTTAAAAAAAAGTATTTCTTGAAAAGTAAAAGTAAAGACAATCCTGAGGTAAGGATAAAACCGAATATACGAAAGAACGTTTCTTTTAAGCCAATTAACCTTATTAAAGATAATTACGATATTTCTGAACGTTATGATATTGTTTTTTGCCGTAATGTATTAATTTATTTTAATAAAGAAAACCAATATAAAGTGATTTCCAGAATAGTTGATCAGATGAATTATGGGGGCTACTTGTTTCTTGGGCATTCCGAGAGCCTCGCGGGGCTCCGGGAGAATCTTGTAACAAAGGAGGCTTCCATTTATAGGAAGGAGTAACGTCAGTTGAACAAGATTAAAGTTATGATTGTCGATGATTCTGCGGTTGTCCGGCAGACAATGACGGAAATTTTAAATTCGGCGGATGATATAGAGGTAATAGCTGTTGCTAGAGATCCTCTTTTTGCTCTCAATAGGTTAAAAACTGTAAGACCTGATGTAATTACTCTTGATATAGAAATGCCGAGGATGGATGGGTTAACCTTTTTAAAAGAAGTAATGTCAAAAGATCCCATTCCTATAATTATTTGTTCCAGTCAGGCTGAAGATAATTCACAGAACGCGTTAACAGCTCTTGAAAATGGGGCTGTAGAAATAATACAGAAGCCTAAGGTTGGGACAAAACGTTTTATTGAAGAGTCCAGGATTTTAATAATAGATTCTGTTCGAAGTGCTGCTCAGGTTCGCCTTACAAAGAGACGATCTGTTGCGCCAATGAAGGTTGCTCCAAAGTTGTCCGCGGATGTCATTTTACCTAATAGCCATAGACCGGTAATAGAAACAACAGAAAGAGTTATAGCTCTTGGTGCGTCCACCGGCGGAACTGAGGCTATCAGGGTTTTTCTTGAAGCCTTACCGGGAAATAGTCCGGGGATTGTAATTGTTCAGCATATGCCTGAAAAATTTACTGCCAGTTTTGCAAAGCGACTGGATTCTCTTTGTGATGTTACCGTAATGGAAGCCTCAAATAATGACGCGGTTTTACGAGGGCGAGTTTTAATAGCTCCAGGAAATAAGCATATGCTATTAAAGCGAAGCGGCGCAAGGTATTATGTAGAGGTGAAAGAGGGCCCTCTTGTCAGTAGACATAGACCTTCTGTTGATGTACTCTTTCGTTCTACGGCAAGGTATGCCGGAAAAAATGCAATTGGAATTATTATGACGGGAATGGGAGACGATGGTGCTGCAGGAATGCTGGAAATGAAGCAAGCTGGGGCTTATAACATTGCTCAGGATGAAAAAAGCTGTGTTGTTTTCGGAATGCCTAATGAGGCAATAAAAAAAGGCGGTGTAGACAAGATTGTATCGCTTGAAGAAATTCCGAACGCAATGCTAAAGGCTTCTGCCAGGTGATAAATATGAATCGCAATGATGATCTTTTAGGGAATGTTATAAATGAGACTGAAGATATTTTTTCAAGAATAGCAAGTAGTTATCCTATTCTTTTGAAAGAGCTTGATACCGGTATAGGAACAGCTCTTGATTCTATAAAAGGTCATTCTTTTTTGGAACAGGTATCTGTTCAGGGTAGTCAAGAGAACCTTGGGTTTGGTGATTATCTTGAATATTGTAAAAAAGATTTCTCTGAAAGATTAGAAAAGCTTTCTACTTATAGAAGTAAAAATAATGCTCTTCTTTCAGAATTGGCCACAGTGATGGATAACTATCTTCAATCGCAAGGGTATCAAGAAGAGATTCGTGATATTTCAGAGGCTCTCCAGGTAGTGTCTTTAAATGCCTTGTGTAATGCTGTAAAGGCTGGTCGTGGTGGTGAAGGCTTTTCAATTATCACAGAAAGTTTAAAAACTGTATCAGTTGAAGCTATTGATAAGACAAAAAGTTTAGCCTCAAAGAGTGAACTTATTAAAGCCTCTTTTAAAGAATTTTCATCTATCGAAGCTGAAATTAATGA
>JAQQAK010000476.1 GCA_028527945.1 Spirochaetaceae bacterium | reverse complement strand
GCAATAATACTGCCGCGACCAGAAGATTTTATATAGAAGATTAGTTTTTGAGAACCATTTAACCTGCTTATTGTCTCAAAGTCTTTTGGTCTTTTTTCTATTGTTGCAAGAGCTGATATTGGGAAAAATTGTCCATTTTCCGTTGTAATATTGATAGCTCCTATCTCATTAATTGAATTAAGTCTACCTGAAAAAAGGAGAGAATAATTTTTATCTGTATTTTTTATATTATCAATGCTTCCATGAACATACGATTCATTAATTACTTCACCAATTGACTGAGGAGTTATACCGAGATTTGCAGTCTTTTCTTTATTGACGCATATAAGTACCTCTTCCAAGCATCCTCCTCCTATTTGGATTTCTCCAGCTTCTTTTATTTTTTCCAGAGAGGGTTTTATATTCCTTTCTGCTATATTTTGAAGTTCAAGATCTGTAAAAACTGATGAATCAATAGAAAAAATTATTGCAGGTTGTTGAGAATTATTACCAGAAAAAATTTGAGGTTTTTGTGCAGAAGAGGGGAGCTGGGAATATATTCCGTATACAGCATCTCTAATATCAAGATATGCAGTTTCAAAATTAAAATCATCTTTCATTAAAAGTGTTAGATTTGCAGATCCATATTCCGATCTACTTGAGATATTTTGAATACCTCTAACATTTCTAAGTTTTGATTCAAGCGGGATTGTTATTGATTTTTCAATTTCTTCAGGATCTCTTCCAAAATGTTTAAGAATTATTGTAAATGATTGTTGTATTGGAGACGAATCATCTCCAAACTCTATATTTTTTATGGACCATACTGTTATTAGCAAAATCATTAGAATAATGCATATTGTTCTTACAAATAAACTATTTGAAGAACTATCCAATAAAATATTTTTCATTTCTTGAACCCAAGTAAAACTGGTATAATAAAGAGGCTTAATAATGTCGATATACTTAGACCGCCTATAATTACCCATGCTAGTCCTTGTTGCTGTGTTGGCCCAAATAGTTCTATAGCAATTGGAAAAAGAGAGAAAATTGTTGTAGCTGAAGTAATTAATATTGGACGGAGCCTCTCTATAGAGCCATTCAAAATGCAAAAAATATTCGAATGATAATTAGAACTAAGTTGATTACTTCGTTCTCTTAATAAAATAGCATTATTTACAACAATTCCAAATAACACAAGAATCCCTATTCCCGAATTAAGGTCAAGGCTTTGCTTACTAATAATTAACCCTATAAAGACTCCTGATAATGAAAGCGGTACTGTAGAAAGAAGGATTAAAGGTATAGAAAATGATTCGAATTGGAAACCCAAGTATAAATATAGAAATATCAAGGCTATAATAAAAATTATACCAATCTCATTAATATTTTGCATTAATACAGAATTATCAATAGCTGTTAATTCTGTATTGTAACCCTTATAATATTCGAGCTCTTTCGAATCATATAAATCATCATCTATATTAATGATAAGACAGTCTTTACGATGTTCTCTGTATAGAGCTGATGGTTGATTTATAAAGTTGAAATTAAATAATTCTCCTGCTTTTAAAGCATTATCAGAAGATAGGGGAATTTTGAAGTCAGCAATTTCTTCCGGTGTAAGCCACGGGCTTTTTTTAGCTCTGAATCTGATGTTTAATGGTTCATTGTTTAGATCTATTTCACCACCCGATAAACCTGATATTTGACTCTGTAAGAATCCATTTGCGGTTGCTGGGGTAACACCAGCTCTGTCAAGATATTTCCTTTTCGGGCTTATTTCTAAAAACTTATTATAACCTGAAGGGAAAAAAGACAATTTTTTTTCTTCAATACTATTACTTATTTTTTTTATGCTTTCAGAGCTATCAGAACTATAAAGATAATTTTTACCAGAGTCTGCTATTCCTAAAAGTTTACTAACCGCTTCTGTTGGGCGGTAAATCCTTATACTAAAGTTTTCCGCGATTACGATTTTATCGTTTAAAAGAGATATAATATCATCAATATTTTTTAATTGATTTTTTTTTATTTTTAGAACTCCTTTAAGGATGTTAGACGATGATCTTGGGTTAGCATAATAAACAGCATCATCGGATTCTGCTCCGGCTCTAAAATAAATAGAATCAAACCAACTGTAACTGGATAATTGATTATATATCATATCAGATAGTCTACAGAGTTCTTCCATTCTTGTTCCAGGTTCAGCTGTAACATCTATCAGTATTTCTGGTCTGGAATCTGGAGTTGATAGCCTGAGATTTATGAAAAATGCAGAAAAAATCGTTACAGCTATTACAGTGATTATAATAATAGGAAAAATATATTTTTTTCGATAAACCTGCTTTAATGTTTGTCCATAAGCTTTTGTGATTCTTGATAACCTATTTTTTGTTTGTGATTTTTTATTAAGTTTACTTTTTTTTACTATATTATAAATTGAAGGAAGGAGTGTTATTGATACTATATATGAACCTATAAGAGAAAATGTAACAGTAATAGCTAGATCCTTATATATAGCCCCAACTACACCTGGAAGAAAAACAAGAGGGAGAAAAACTATTATACTTGTTATTGTTGAACCGAGATTTGCACCTGCGACCTGAATAGTTGATTCTGCAATACTGTATCCAAAAGGTTCATTTTTGTCTATGTTTTCCAAGACTATAACACTGTTATCTACAAGCATTCCTACTGCTATTGCTATTCCTCCTAGTGACATAATATTGATGCTTATTCCTGCAAAACCAGTGCAAAGACTAGTAATAATAAATGATACAGGAAGTGTTATGATTATCATCATAGACATCAATAATCTTTGTGTAATGAGCCAAAGTACCAGGAAAGCAATTAATGAGCCTAAAAGTATACTCTGCAGAATACTCATTATGATACTGAGAGTATAATTAGAACTATCAGAGAGTATTTCATAAGTAAAAAAATCTCCATAACTTTTTTGTATTTTAGGAAGTTTGTTTCTAATAGACGATGAAACAGAAACGGGATTAGATCCTTTCTGTTTATAGATAATTAAACCTATTGTTTCTTGGCCATTTGCATAAAATAGAGAACGCTGCTCACAATTTTCAATTTTTACATCTGCAAGTTCTCTGAGGCTAAACTGACTACCACTATCTGTCATCATATTTATTTGGGATATGTCATTAAGAGTTTTAAGCTCTGAATCACCAATAACGAGATATTCTTTGTCTCCCTCAATAAAGCTTCCTGCGGGATAACGATTATGAATTTGTTTAAATTGGTTCACCATCGATTCTGGAGTAAGACCTCGGGTTGTAAGCATCGTGGGATCGTAAGAAACAACTATTTCCTGCTCAGCTCCTCCTGTGTAAATAATAGCTCCAACGCCCTGTAACTGTTGTAATTCTGTACGAATCTCTCTATCAATTTTTGTTCGTAATTTATTTAATTTTATGTTTTTAGGAGCAAAACTAATTATAAGTAAAGGTTCATTATCTGGATTAGTTGGTAATACTTTTGGTTTATAGGCTCCATCTGGAAGAACTGCATATTGGCTGTCAAGAATTTCTCTTACTTGAAGTTCTATTTCGATAATGTTGATATTCCAGCCAAGATTAAGTTCAATGGTTGATATCGAATTTCTTGAAACTGATTTTATTTTTTTTAAACCTTTTACGCTAGATAACGCATTTTCAAGCGGAATAGTAACTAGTTTACGAACATCTTCAGGAGAAGCTGATGGATATACTGTGCTCACGACTATTGTTGGAATCTGTATATCAGGAAGAAATTCGATAGGGCGAGATAATAATGAAATAATTCCAGATAGGATTATAGCTAGAAAAATCATGATAGTACCTATAGGACGGTTTATTGCTGTATAAATAATCTTTTTCAAAAACTCTTCCTGTTTTAATTATTTGTATATTGAATATTTATATTCGCTGAAAGTGAATTGCTGGAATTATCATGAAAGTCATCATCTAT
>JAQQAK010000475.1 GCA_028527945.1 Spirochaetaceae bacterium | reverse complement strand
TAGCGGACTTCCACCGTTTCCTCCATAAGAAGAATAGAGCAGGGTTCCTTCATTATCTATCAAAGCAGCTTTTGTAGTAGTTGAACCGGCATCAATACCTAAAAAGCAATCGCCTGAAAAAGATGCCAGATCTCCTCGTTTAACCTTTGCTTTTTGATGGCGCTGCCTAAAGCTTTCAAGTTCTTCAGCATTCTCAAAAAGAGCTGGAAGACGTTTTACTTCAACTGTGTTTGCGTTCAATAGAGCAGGTATCTTTTTATGGATAGAGTCAAATGTTAGAGGTTCATCTTCTTCTGATTCTATAGCTGCTCCGAACGCGACAAAGAATTGAGAATTTTCAGGGAAGATTATATGCTCTTCAGTTAATTGCAGTGTTTCAATGAAGCGTACCCGCAATTCTGAAAGGAAGGTTAATGGTCCGCCAAGAAAAGCAATGTTTCCTTTTATGGGTCTTCCCTGCGCAAGTCCACCTATAGTCTGGTTAACAACAGCCTGAAAGATCGAAGCCGCAAGATCCTCTTTTGCTGCGCCTTCATTTAATAGCGGCTGTATATCTGTTTTTGCAAATACTCCACAACGAGCTGCTATTGGATAAATGGTTTTTGCTGATTTTGCAAGTTCATTAAGGCCTGAAGCATCTGTTTCTAAAAGAACAGCCATCTGGTCTATAAAAGCGCCGGTTCCACCAGCACAGGTTCCATTCATTCTTTGATCCACAACCCCGGAAAAATAAGAAACCTTTGCGTCTTCTCCTCCAAGCTCAATGGCAACATCTGTTTCAGGAATAAATGTCTCAATTGCTTTTGTTCCGGCAATAACTTCCTGAACAAAGGGTTTTTCAAGCCATTTTGCAATTGAAATTCCAGCAGAGCCTGCTACGCTTATTGTTAGTTCACTCTCCGGAAATTTATTATACGCGTCGTCAAGAAGTTCTGCTACGCATGCTTTTACGTTAGCCATATGTCTTGCGTAACGGCTGTAAAGTATTTCGTTATTACTGTTCAGCAGAACCAATTTTACTGTTGTAGATCCTATATCAAGGCCTGCTTTAAGAATATCTTTCATTCAAAATTCCTCATAATTAAAAAATAGATAACAACGGTCATCTTCTTGTTATTGTCATGATTTTAGTCATGTGACTAATCCTGGTCAACTATTCTCTTATCTATATATAAACTAAATACAATATTTACAGTTAAATTTATAAAGATAAGCGAAAAGGTATTCTGTATGAGAAGTTAACATAATGAAAAAGAAATGTCAGCATATCAGCCGTTAACCGAGTTATTTTTTAGTTAATTATTCCTTATTAGTGGGGAATTAAAGCCTATACGCTTTAATTTTCTGGTTATTTCAGGTATTTCATCCTTTTGGACGTTATTTATAACAATTCTGAAGTGGCCTCTTTCAGAAACTTCGATTTCTGGTTTTAAATTTGCCTGCTTAATTTTATTTAAACAATTATCTGCGTATTCTGCCTTTGAAAACGATGCTATCTGAATTCTGTAACTGCTTGGTATTCCAATCGGGCTTACATTTTCTGTTTTCTTTATGAGTTTTTCATCAACGCCGTGTGGAAGAGATACTATTTCTAATTTTACATTAGCAATGCCAGAGCGGCTCATTCCTATTTTTTCAGCGGCGGCTCTGGATAAATCTATTATTCTTCCTTCAACAAAAGGGCCGCGGTCGTTTATTCTAACTTGAACTACTTTATTATTTTTAAGATTTGTTACTTTGACTATTGTATTAAATGGAAGGGTTTTATGTGCCGCAGTTAATTTATTTGTATCAAAAATCTCACCATTAGCTGTTTTTCTTCCCTGGAATTTTCCACCATACCATGAGGCCTGCCCTGATTCAAAGGCAAATACTGGAATGGCTGTTACTGATATAAGAATTATTAAGAATATAAGATTAAATTGCTTTCTCATAATTCTTATATCGGAGAGGCTCTTTAAAAACTTAGATAGTTTTGACATTAGCTCTGGATAATAATCATAAAGTAAAAAAGAATAGAGGAGCATTGGTTGGTTCTAAACTTTAAGTTTTTCTTTCTTTTCTTTCATCAGCATAGACTTTATTTCAACACCATCCATTGCGCCTATTTTTCCTGCCATTTTTCCTATTACATCAGTATCACCTTCAACTATCAGCGATATCAGGTTTAATCCATTATTTTGCATTGGGATTCCAACCCTGCCATGAATAATTTCACTGTTCTCTGAAATAATATTGTTTATCTCCTGAATATTATCTTTGTTATAAACTGCTATACCTATAATTCCAACTCTCATTAGCTTATAATGGCAAGCCTTATTGACTTAGTCAAGGCAATTATATATTGTAAAACATAACAAATCCTGACCGGCAGCGCGGTTGTGTAACTGGAAGGGGTGTCACAATTATAAACAGGAAGAGGAAATGAATAGACCAAAGGTAATAGTAGTTGCCGGTCCTCCAGCCTGTGGTAAAACATCAGTGATGCTCCATTCAATAAAAAGTCTTCAACGACTTCAGAAGCGTGTTGCTGTCGTAAAAATTGATTGTCTTGCCACAGAGGATGATATCCGGTATAGGAGTGTAGATGTCCCAGTTGCTGTCGGATTAAGCGAGGATATCTGTCCTGATCATTATTTTGTCGTAAATCTTGAAGAAATGACCAATTGGGCCGCGGCTGAGAAGGCAGAAGTACTGATTATTGAAACTGCAGGATTATGTCATCGATGTGCTCCGGGGGTAGATAAAGCCCTTGCCGTATGTGTAATAGATTGTCACTCAAGTATAAAAATCCCAGAAAAGATAGGTCCGGTTCTTGATACCGCTGATATTGTAATTGTCACCAAAGGTGATTCTGTCAGTCAAGCTGAACGTGAAGTGTTTAGAAGTCGTGTCCGCAGTATAAATTCTAATGCCGAAATTGTTGAGGTAAATGGTTTAACAGGCGCAGGCTGCGAGCACCTTGCAAGATTGTTCTCAGAGAAAGGTGACTCAGCCGATTTGGTTGGCGCCAGGCTAAGGCATCCAATGCCTACAGCTATTTGTTCATATTGTATGGGCGAAATGCGGGTTGGAACAAAATATCAGCAGGGAGCTGTTTACAAAATGGATTTTCCGGAGGTCTTATGTTCTCTAAAATAAGCATCTTAACCGGATATGATAAGAAAGGTCAGGCTGAAGCGGTAGAATATCTTGAAATAAACGCTGGTGAAATATATAGCATTGTCGGTTTTACCGGTTCCGGAAAAACCCAGCTCATAAGCGATATCGAACAAATGGCTCAGGGAGATTCTGTTACCGGACGCAGAATTCTTATTGATGGTAAAGCCCCTGAATATACTGTTCGTTATAATCCAGAATCAAAACTTGTTGCACAATTGTCTCAGAATATGAATTTTGCTCTTGAAATGCCGGTTCGTGATTTCTTAATCATGCATGCTGAAAGCCGCGGGCTTGAGGTTTCTGAAAATCTTATTGAAGAAATAATGAAAACTGCAAACAGCCTTGCAGGCGAGAGAATAGAAGATACAGATATTCTTACCCGGTTGTCTGGTGGACAATCCAGAGCTCTTATGATTGCTGATGTCGCAATTATAAGTAATTCTCCAATTATTCTTGTTGATGAGATTGAGAATGCCGGTATTGACAGGCGAAAGGCTATGGATGTTCTGACCCGAAAAGGAAAGATTGTTCTTATTGTTACTCATGACCCACAGCTTGCTCTTATTGGTTCAAAGCGCATTGTTATGAGCAACGGCGGAATAGCAGATATAGTCGCTCTTTCAGACGAAGAGGTTATAGCTGAACGAATGATTAATAGTATTACAGAAATGCTTTTTGTTGCTCAAAATAAAATTAGATCTGGCCAGTCTATACAGCTTTCTGAATTAACCTTCCCGGAGGCTCTTTGATGAAAAACAGAGATGAAATTAATATATACTGGGCCAATCTGTGTATTCTTAACCGCATGGAAGGCGAAAAAATGACTGCCTATGCTCAAAAATGGGCAAAACCTAAAGAGGAGTTTTTTTCTCCTATTATTCATTTGCTTGGAGAAACCGCTGAAGTAGACATTTATCAAAAATTGGAGAACGATATAAAATCGGGAGCGCTTGGTTTTGACGCAATTGTCAGTACAAGGCTTGATCTTTTTTACTCATCAAATTATTTGCAGAGTTTTAAGAATGATTTTCTTCCTCTTAAAAACAGATTCAAACTGCGGCCGGAGATTGAAGCTCTTGGAGTTATGGATCCTGCTGGTCTTTTTTTGCCGGTTGTTGTTCTTCCGCATTTTATTATAGTAAATACAAAAATTCTAAATACTGATGCCCCCCGGAGTCTTGAAGACTTGTTGAAGCCTGAATGGGCTGGACGAGTCCTTGTGGGGCCACCTGAACTTCCGTCCGCCAAGTCCATTCTTCTTGCTGTCTGGTATCTTTTTGGGGATCGCGGCCTTGAGACTGCTGTACAAAACTGGAGAAAAAAAAGCGCTCCATCGGCCGCAAGGCATAGTGTCGTAAAAGATGAGGCTCCCATTGCTATACTACCGGGTATTTTTGGAGGAGCCGGTCCTGATGATAGAATAAAGAAAATTATTCCGCTTGAAGGTTCTCCTGTCCTTCCATCATTTGCTTCAGTGAAGCATTCAGAAAATGAAGACGCTGTAATTGATTTTTTGAAATATTCAGCCCTGTCTACAGACTTTATAGACTTTTACCGTAGTCAGGCCTTTGCTTATCCGGCTTTTCAGGATGTTTCGCTTCCTGAAAATATTGATTCAGGTCTAAGAATGATATTCCCTTCATGGGACTGGATAAATAAACAGGATTTTCAGTATTTTGAAAAAGTAATCTCCGCTCTCAAGTTTTCTTGAGAAAGCGGAGAATAATTTTACTATGAAAGTTTTTCCAGTATTTTAAAGATTCTTTTTTTCATTTCTGGTGATGTTTCGTATAAGACAGTTCCTTCTCTTTCTGCTTTTACTGCTTCTGATGTTTGTGGTAAGAATCCGGCTATCGTGAAATTTGCCATATTTGATTTTATATAATCTTCATCTTCCGGAGTATTAATTTTATTACCGACAACAAACATTTTTGTAATGCCGAGAACATTTGCCATTTTTGCAAATTCCTTGGCAGCCTTTATTGAACGCATTCCGGGTTCAACTACAATTATAAGAGCATCTACTGCTTCGGCTGTACCGCGTCCCATATGTTCAGTTCCTGCTACCATGTCCATGACGACAGTTTCTTTTTCTTTTACCATTAAATGTGTTACAAGTGCTTTCAGCATTGCATTCTCCGCACAGGCGCAGCCTTTTCCTGCTCCTCTCATGCAGCCCATCATCAAGTAGCTTATGTTTCCCTTTGATACTGAATATTCTACAGGAATGTCTTTAACATTAGGGTTCATTTTAAAATAACTGCCATATTCACCAGATTTTGCGCCGGTACGTTCTTCAATAAGCTGTTTCATATCAATTATTGGTGTAATTTCTTCAATTGTCTCCGCGGGAAAGCCAAGGGCTTCTGCAAGAGTCGGATTAGGATCCGCGTCAATAGCGTAAACCTTGTTGCCCTCTTTTGCGAGAGCATGAACAAGAAGAGAAGTAAATGTTGTTTTGCCAACTCCTCCCTTTCCGCAAATTGCTATTTTTTTCATTTAGGTACTCCTTAGTATCATATAAAGTCCAATTCCCATAAGAAATAGGGCTGATAAGTACGGAATAAAGTCCGCAATTTTTTTATAAGAGTTTGTTTTCTCTATAATTTTGCTTGATAAAACTATCAATGTTCCAACTAAAACCAAAGCTGCCGCAAGTCCGGCACTAAAAGCAAAGGTTATTCCAAAACCCAATGCTGCTTTTCCTGTCGAGATTGCTATAAGCAGTATGGCCAGCGCGTCAGGGCAGGGGACTGCTCCTCCAGCAATACCCAGAGGTATTAGTTTTTTCCATGATAGTTTGTCTTCGGGAATAAGTATTTCGCCCCTTGAGGAGAAATTTAATATTGTCCTTTTTAAAAGAGTTCTTGCTTCTTCTCTGTTTTGGATGTCATCGCAAAAATAAACTTCAGGAGCTGAGTCTTTTTGTTTTATAAGCTTTCTAAGTTTTTTCTTTCTGCTTACGACTGCTTCTACAGCTCCGGTTTCGACAGCCATTTTCATGAGTTGTAAACTTTGCCTTTGCGCGACTTTGTAGGGAACAATTCTATGAGTTTCACATCCGGGAGAGCAAATATTAATTCCTTCTGCTCCAACAGCTTTCAGGTGTTCAATAATTTCGTCTTCATCAGATTCAATAGATAAAAACTCTGGTGCATCGACAGCACTACCATCAACAAGGATATTAATATGGTTGCTTTTTAACACTTTTAGATTTGGAAGGATGTGGGCGTGATCTGCTTCAAAGCCCAGAAACCTTCTTGCAGCTGACCATAAGCCAATCAGAATAATCAATCCACCTGTAATAATTGTCATAAACGGAATTATTTTTGCTGGCAAGAAAAAATAGGCGGCTAGTGATGTTAACCCACCCAGAATATAGATGCTTAGAGTGTGGGTTATTGTTACTATTATTCCAAGGCCTACTGCCTGAAAAACAGTTCCTTTATTTGCTACAAGATAGGCTCCTACAAGTGATTTTCCATGACCTGGGGTGAAGGCGTGCAGAAATCCTATAACAATTGCTGTAAAAAACAATAGTACCGGATTAATAGTGTTTTTTTTGATTTTTTCTATGAGTCTATACGTGCAAGTCTGACTTTCTTTGGGTTGTTCTTCTACAATTGTGGAAGTTTTTATCTGCTCAGATTTTTGAATCTCAGATTTTGTATCTTTCGCAGTTTCTGTCTGAGCTTCTATTGTTTTTTTAGTGGTTGAATCATTCTCTTTTGTGTATTTACTTTTCGGAATAGCAGTTAAACCTTTACCAAATGTAATTGTTGTTGCATCCTGGCGGTTTTCATCATGTTGTTCTGAGCCAATATTTATGTCTGAACTATTATTGGAGTCAACTGCAATTGTGTATATAGCAACTTTAGGTTCAAGATTGTTCTTATAGTAAAATGTATGGGAGATCTCAATCTCGTTTGGATAAGGAATTGTATAATCAAGACCAATATAACAAATTCCTATAGAGAATTCATCAAATGGGGAATATTCAGCGTTTATAAATTCTGGATTTATATTTTTGCCATCAATTGTCATTGTAAGATTTGACGCAATATATTTAGCAAAATTTTCTATGTCTTTTTGTTCAAAGACTTCATCTTGATCAGGATCCAATGCGTTTAAATAATACTCGCAGAATAGCATGCCAGCGTTTATTTTGACTTTCAAGGAAATATTATTGT
>JAQQAK010000474.1 GCA_028527945.1 Spirochaetaceae bacterium | reverse complement strand
ATCAAGGCCTCTTTTGACCTCAGAAAATTCCTGAGAATAATTTATTCTAATGCATTGATGCCTATGTTGCCAGCTTTCATCCTCTTCAGGAAGGCCAAAAAAGAAATATTCACCAGGAACAATAATTACACCTCGTTTTTTAAGACGATTATACAATTCAACAGAACCAGATTTAAGCCCTTTAAACCAAATCCATAAAAATATGGCTCCCTCACTTTTATGAATAGAGTATTCAATAGAATCACCAAATTTTTCCTGAATGTATTCAATAGTCTGCTGAGATTTATTTTTGTAAAAAGGCATGACAATATTACGGCTTATATCTAAAAGACTTTTATCTGTCAGCATTGGAATAACAATTTCCTGTCCAATTCCTGATGGAGCAAGGCTTGAAATAGCACTCATAGCAGAAAGAGCCTCAATTACTTTTTCATTTGCAACAATTATCCCTGTCCGTGTTGAAGGAAGGCCAATTTTAGAAAGACTCATGCTAAGAATTATATTTTCGTTCCATACAGGTTTAACATCTTCAAAAATAATTCCAGGAAAAGGAAGCCCATACGCGTTATCCAAAATAAGAGGAACTTCATTTTCTTCTGCAAGAGCACTAAGTTTTAGAACTTCCTGATCAGTAAGAACATTACCTGTTGGGTTAGTAGGACGGGACGCAATTATGGCATTAACACTTTTCATGCTTAGTCTTGAAAAATCGACTTGATATTTAAAAAAGTTTTTAGCATATTCATTAATTTCCGGTCTGAAAGAAACAAAAGAATTTGGATCAATACTTTGATCCGCATAACCAATATATTCAGGCATCAAAGGTAAAAGAAGCTTACCATCTCCGCCTACAGGCATCTCACCTGAAAGCATATTAAATAGAAGAAAACATGAAGTTTGGCTTCCACTTACAACTGCAACATTTTTACCAGTAACAGGCCAACCATATTCACTGTTTAAAAGTTCTGCCAAAGCATCAAAAAAAGAAATTTTTCCAATAGAAGTGTCGTATAAACCAAGCATTCGCTGAAAATCTTCTCCGCTGGCTATAATTTCTTTCATTCTATTTTTAAAAATTTCATTTACCTCAGGAATAAGAGCAGGATTTCCTCCTCCTAACATACAACAGCCTTCAGTTCCAGCATATTTACCAAGATCATCAATAAGATCTTTTATTCCTGTATTATTTATAAAACGTTCTCCGAATTTTGAGAATTTCATTGTTGTTCGCCCCCGGAAAATTATTCTTCAACTACAGTATTTTTTAGGATACCAATTTTATCAATTTCTACTTCAACAATATCACCATCATGAAGAGGTGTTATACCACTTGGTGTTCCTGTACTGATAAGATCTCCTTCATTAAGAGTGAACCATTCTGAAAGAATAGAAACTATTTTTTTGATAGGAAAAATCATTTCAGATGTATTTCCTGACTGCACAATCTTGCCATTTACACGGCATTTAATATCAAGATTCTGCGGATCACCAATATCTTCAGTTAACACAATAGTCGGTCCTACAGGACAAAATGTATCAAGAGATTTTCCTCTAAACCATCCGCTTCTGTCACCTGTTTGAAGATTTCTCTGACTTACATCATTGAGACAAGTAAACCCAAAAATGTAATCCATTGCCTGATCCTCAGATACGTTTCGGCAATCTTTGCTAATTATAAAAGCAAGTTCTGCTTCATGATCAGTACGAAGTGGCTTATCAGAGGTAGCATATTTTTTTATAAAATCAGGAATTATTATATTTTCACCATTTCCAATAATTGAAGAAGTTGCTTTAGGAAAAATAACTGGTTCCTGCGGAGCTTCTGGCTTATGGCCACCAGCAAGAACAGATACACTTTCTTTTACATGCTCTCTATAATTGAGTCCAAGCGCGACAATTTTTCCCGGACGAAGGTCATAGGTCCGATCTGTATTTTTTATAGGTAAAGTTATCATAAAAAACTCCAAGTGTTATCAAGTAAAATGATAATACTACATTCAGGTTAAATCGTGTACCCATTTACCTGTCTTAAACCTGATAAGGGTGATAATAGCTTTTACAACTTCTTCTATACACACAAAACTATATACAATATGAATTTGAAAATTAAAGACCAAACCCGTTAAAACAGCAAGAACAACTCCAACTCCCCAGACTCCTGCTATTTCAATTACAGCCGCAAAAAGAGTATCTCCGCCACCTCTAAGAATTCCAACTATGGTATGTGTATTAAAAGCTTTAAAAGGCATATATAATGAGAAAACAATTATAATGAGCCTGGCATTATTTTTCAGCTCTGGAGAAACATTGAATCCATTTGGTAGAATGTTACTAAATGCTATCCCAATAAAAGCAACGACAATACCTTCCAATAATGAAAGCTTTAAAAACTTACCACCATTTTTGCGCGCAGAGGTATAATCTCCCTGACCTATTTTTTTCCCGGTTAAAACTGCAGAAGCTGTCGCAGAACCCATAATAACAATAAATAACAAATTCGTAATTGATTCTGCAATATTAACGGAAGCAAGAGATTCTGTTCCCATTCGCCCATATACAATCTTATATACTGTCATGCCTAATGCCCAAAACATCTCGTTCAGAATAACCGGAGCAGCAGTAACCGCAAACTTTTTTAAAAAGTCAACTTTAAAACCAAAGAGTTCTCTAAAACTTCCGGCGGCAGGATTTTCTTTACCTTTATAAATAAGAATCAACATTACAACACATTCTACAAATCTTGAAATAGTTGTAGCGAGAGCTACTCCCTTTACTCCAAGCATTGGAAATCCTGCTTTACCAAAAATGAAAAAATAGTTTAATGTTGTGTTTAATCCTAACGCAATTAAAGATACAAGAAAAGGAAGCATTGGTCGCTCAAGGCTTCTCTGAACCTGGGCCATAGTTATGCTTACAGATGAAAAAATATAACTAATTCCTACAGTTTTTATATATTCAGCGCCAAGAACAATAACTTTATCATCTTTTGTAAAAACACTTACTATTTGCTCAGGAATTAGTAAAGAACAAATAACAAAAGGAGAAGCTGCAACCAAACCAAGACAAACGCTCAAACCAGAAGTTTTCTTTATTTTAGAATAATCTTTCTTTCCCCAAAATTGAGATACAAAAATTCCACTGGCGCTTCCTATTCCAAAAAGTAGAAGTGTGTATAAAAAGAAGAGTTGATTTCCTATTCCAACAGCAGCAATTTCTACTTCACCAAGCTGACCAATCATTAAGGTATCAACAAAAGATAATGAAGAAATTACAAGATTATTTAATGCTACCGGTAGAGCAATCTTGAAAAGTTCAGTATAAAGAGTCCGGTTAAGTTTTTTTTGCATAAGTTATTTACTACTATTTACGCTTATAATTCAATATGAAATTTAAATATTTCCTATTCTTGCTCGTTCTGCCAAAAGGATGAGATGCCTTAAATCTTCAACACTTTCAACTTTTTGCCAGTTTGTAAGAAAATCTTTTGATTGAACAATTTGGGCAATAGCCATTAAGGCCTTTAAATGAAAATTTCTTTCATTCTTGGAACCAGCCAGAGCAAA
>JAQQAK010000473.1 GCA_028527945.1 Spirochaetaceae bacterium | reverse complement strand
GCGGATCATCTCCTATTACAAGGATTGTCTCAGGCTTGCATTCCATTATTTCTGACGCACGTAAAAATACTTCAGAAGATGGTTTTAGTCCACCAAGATCTCCGCTATAAAGCCGGTGTGAAAATAGTTCAGGATTAATATTAAGAGCCTTGAGCCTTTCATCAATCATAGCGTAGTCTGAAAGAATTATACACGGACAATGAAATGATTTTATCAATTCTTCTATCCCTTGTCTCGGTTTTGTTTTTTTTAGAATTGAGATGAAGTTTTTATAAAAAGATTCCTGTTCCCATTTTTTTGCGTTGGTTATATTAGTTTTTATTTTTTCCGCAAGTAGTGTATAATATTTTTCGAGAAAAGCATCTCCTGTTTTGAAGAAAGAGCCTTCTAGGTTTTTTAGAACAGTTCTTGATGCTTTTATACGTCTGGCATCGAATGGTTTATTAATAATCATTTTCAGTCCCATTTTATTTTTTTCATAGAGCGTACCATCAAGATCAAAAATTATTCCAGAATATTCTTTCACGATACTGATAATAGTTGAAATTATCTTGAAAAACAAGGATAGTGAAAGACATATGTACAATTATTATGTTTATAATTATAATATGTACGATAGGAGATATTTGTGTTCAACAGAAAATGGCTAGTAGATACTTTGATAACAATAGCCGGTAAAAAACGGTTAGATCAAATAAAAAAACGGACTTACAATCCGGAAAAATATCAAAGAGAATTTTTGGATAAAGTAATTAAAAACAATGTTAATACAGTTTTTGGAAAGGATCATAATTTTGATTCTATAAAAAACTATGAGGATTACTGTAAGAATGTTCCAATTCGGGATTATAATGGTTTTAATAAATACCATGAACTTTTACAAAAAGGAGAATCTGATGTTCTCTTTAAAGGTCGTCCCGCTATGTATAACACTTCAAGTGGAACAACAGGAAAGCCAAAACTTATTCCTATATCACCGGAATTTTATAAAAAACTTTCAAAATTTAATAAAAACTGGATGTATTCAATTCTGGAAAAAAATGAAAAAGCTTTCTCCGGAAAGAGTATTAGTTCTATAGGTAAGTCCATTGAAGGATATGCAGAAGATGGTATTCCGATAGGATCTGTTTCTGGAAACAGTTTTCGGAATGTCCCCTCTATCTTGAAGAAAGACCATAGCTCTCCATATCCCTTTTTTGCAATTGATGATTATGATCTTAGGTATTATGCCATTGCCAGAAATGCGCTTGAGCAGGATATAACTATTTCTGTCTGTGCAAGCATTGCTAATATGTTTAGATATCATCAAGTTATAATGGAAAACTTTGATGAGATGGTTGAAGAAATTAGGGAAGGACGTTACAAAGAGGGAGTTCTTGATTCTTTTTCTGAGAAAGATAAAAAAGACGCTCTGTCTCGTGTTCATCCCAATCCTGAGCGTGCGGATGAGCTTATAAGGTTAAAAGAGAAATATGGCGAGAATCTTCTTCCTAAACATTATTGGCCTAACCTTGCTGTTGCTAATGTTTGGCTGCAGGGTAATTTTACTCTTCTTGTACAGAGATTGAGAGAATATTTTCCTGTAACAACTGTTTTCAGATCTTTTGGTTATCAGGCGTCTGAAGGTCGTTTTGGTATATCATTAGATAATCACTGGACATATTCACTTCTCGTTCCAGATGAATATTTTTATGAGTTTATTCCTTTTAAAAATAGGGATGATGAGAATCCCCCAACAAAGTTATATCACGAACTTGAGCTCAATGAACGTTACTATATCATAATCACAAATATTAGCGGTTTATATAGATATGATATGAATGATATTGTTGATGTTGTAGGTTTTCATAACGGATGTCCTCTTATCCGATTTGTTCAGAAAGGTGCTGGTATTGTTAATATTATGGGTGAAAAACTTTCAGAAGAGCAGGTTATTGACGCAACAAGAAGTGCTGAGTCTGAATGTCCATGGACTGTAAAGAATTATATTATGTTTGGCGATGCAACCGCTTTTAAATATGAATATTTTGTTGAGTTTGGAGAAAGTTTGACAAAAGAGCAGCGAACTGAGTTTATCATAAATGTTGATAAAAAGTTGTCTGAAATGAATATTGAGTATAAGTCTAAAAGAGCGTCAAACAGGCTTCCTCTTCCTGAGGTTATTGAACTTCCACATAATTCGCATCAGATAATAAAAGATGAGTTTGTAAAAAGAAAACTTGCCAAGGATGGTCAATATAAAGATTTATATTTGTCCACAAAAGAAACAACAAGACAGGTTCTGGAAGAGCTTTCCACAAAAGAAATGAAACATAGCTTATAATTTTATAATTAGTTTGATTAGAAAAACCTCGGCTAGCTTTTTAAGCTTGCGGCGAGGTTTTTTTGGTATATATGCAGTTCTTAATCTTGGAATACTTGTTGTTGGTTTTTATTTTGTAAAAAAAAGTTTTTTTGTTTTCGATTTAGGTTAAAAACTTTACCCGTTTCTGGAGAGATTAATAACCATTCTGTGTCTTTGTCGCTTTTCTTGGAACAACAGTCCACATTCTGGCAATTGTTTGAATGTGGACTGTTGATTGTTAGTTGTTTACCTGTATATGTGAAAAAAATCCACGTTTCATTTTTAGTATATTTAAGATAGAAAAGTTGCTCTTTAGAGTTTTCGTTTTCTTTTTGTGTTGTTATTTCATTTGATGGCTCTTTTGCTGCTTCAAGGACGCCTCCGGTGAGGGGACAAATTTTAAACCAGCCGTTTCCAAAATATTTGAAACGATATCTTCTTTCAAGGTCTATGGGATTTTCTATTATATTAATTTGTAAAGACGCTCCTTTTTGAAAAGGACGTTTTGTCCCTGGTAAATCCCAGAAGCCATATTTAGTATTTTGATCTGCTGCAAATTGTACACAATAGGTTTTATCTGGAAGCATGCTTTCTTGTGCTAATATTGCTGCTTTTGGCAGAGTGCTTAAAATTATAATAAATGTGATTATTTTTTTCATAGTTCTAATTTTATTGTACGCGGCTTAAATTCAGCTTAAAGTTATATTTTTTAGCAGGTGTTTTTATTCGCCGGGAAGGTTTAATACCCCGCCCTGCTTTAGCAGGATTCTACATGCGGAATCTTCTATTTGGAAAGAGTATTTTTGTGTTGGGTAGAAAGCAGCGACCGTCTAAACCAATTTCTTGCAGAACCAACCTGTGTTTGCTCTGCTCCGGAGTGGTTGATTGCTTTATGAGTAATTTAATTACGCTTGGTTCAATCTGTTTTATCTCATTCTACTCCTTGAAATTTGCTTTTTTGCGCCCAAAGACCCAAGGCGGGATTATTTATATAGTAAAATTCTTTTCCATTTCTATCTATGTTAAATCCGTTTTTTAAATTGTCTATATTATAAAAACTTAATACCTCTTCAAGTTTGACGGTATCGTAGCCGACCTTTTTCATCTTTTCATCCGATAGTTTTCCTGCAGCATAAGTTATTGAAAATCTGTCTTCTGATGAACCATGAATAAGATGTGCAGCAGCACATAAATTTTTTTCTAAATCATTGTTATTTTTTGTTTGTTTTAGAATTTGCTTTGTTCCACAGTATCCATATTTTTGTATTAATTTATCTATTTCTGGATCTTCTCCGAATTGACTCAAACCTGGTGCTATTATTATTAATTCTCCATTATCCTCTATTGCCATCCGTGTTCGATAAATTGCTTTATTACCCAGCCATGTACTTTTATATTGTTTTGGATTTAGATACACAACTGCTTTTTTTATTGGTTTTTCAAGAATTGTGATATTAACTTTACGACTCAATTCTGCTGCTTTATAAAAGCATTCAAGGCCGTCTCCTATAAATAAACCTTTTGTAACTGGTGTACCTGAAGAGTCTGCTCCTATAACTGTGAGGATATATATAATAGGAATATTTTTAATATAATTTTCACACGCAAAATTAAAGACTTTTCTAACGGGAGTATCTGCTCTTCCCATTATTTTTTCTGTACCGCATATGGCTCCGATATAGTGTGACTTATGTATTGCCTCAGCGCCCCCAACTCCAACAAATATATTCTTACTATGGTTTGAAAAGCCTGTTACCTCATGAGGCACAACTTGACCAATTGAAAGGATTGCATCCCATTTGGGATTTAATAATTCTTCATTTATTTCTATTGGCCAACTGAAATTTAAAGCTCCATCTGTAATGTCATAAATAAAATCTTTTGGAACTTTTCCTATTTTAGAAAGATTTTTCCTCCAGTTGTGAATCTGGAATTTATTTTTATCTACCCCAGGATACATTTCTTCTATTTGTGATGCTGACATTGGAGAGTGTGTTCCAAGTGCCGGAAGGATTGCTTTAAGTTTATCTCCAAGATATTTTGAAGCTTCTGTTGTTAAGAAGCCTGCTTTGCTTTGTTTTCTTGTCATATCCGGAGGTATTATTAATACTTTGTTCATTGCCCCTATTTTATCAAAGGCAGAATAAAGCCCTTCAGTTAATTCTTCATCTGAAAGTGTGGAGTCAGGTGATCCTTTTTCAAAATACAGCATTTTCCCTCCTGATATGATGCTGTTAAGCTTTTAATAGCGTAAGCAGTAATAATTTTTATAGAATACTTTTATAGACCGCTCTTGTCTATTATCTTCTTGCTTGATCTATCTTCCTTCTGTATGTCATTATGATAAACATGATTAATGTATTATTTGTTTGTATGGGAAATATTTGCAGAAGTCCTTCTGGAGAAGCTGTTTTTAAAGCTTTGGTGAAGAGTTTAGGTTTAGAAGATAAGTTTTATATAGACTCTGCCGGAACTATAGGGTATCACGAGGGGGAGCCTGCAGATAGCCGTATGCAAAAACATGCTGCTAAACGTGGTATACAGCTTACTTCCCGTTCACGTCCTATAAAGAACTCAGATTTTGAGAAATTTGATTATATTGTTGCAATGGATAGGAATAACTATAAAAATATAAACTCCATGGATAAAAATGGCTTATATAGTAATAAAATAATAATGATGACAGATTTTTCTAAAAAACATTATGGAGAAGATGTTCCTGATCCCTATTATGGTGGTTCAGACGGATTTGAACTTGTTTTGGATTTAATACAGGAAAGTTCTGAAGGACTTCTTGAAGAAATACGAAGGCAGCATGAATTTTAGCTCTGTTTTAACAGAAAAAGTTTTATCTTATTCTCCTCTTTATGGGGGAAGCATTGGTAAGAGTTTTAGAGTTGAAACAGAAAAATCAGATTATTTTATAAAATACTATTCTAAGGTAGGGCTTTCTTCTAAGGAGGCTAATGGCCTTAACGAGATTGCAAAAACTGATTCTATAAAGGTTCCAAATGTAATTAATTATAATGATAATTTTCTTGTTTTGGAGTTTATTCATTCAAAATCAGCTCTTCCTGATTTTCAAAAGATTTTAGGGCGGCAATTGGCTTGTATGCATAAAATCTCAAAGGCTGATGCTTTTGGTTTTTTTGAGGATAATTATATAGGGCTGTCTCCTCAGAAAAATTCTTTTAAAGATAATTGGTCGGATTTTTTTATTCAAAACAGGCTTGGCTATCAGATAGAAATTTCAAAAGATCGAGAGCTTTCTCTTCTTTGGAAGAGTTTAAAAATTGTTATTCCTGAAATAATAAAAGAAGCAGAAGAGCCTCCTTCTCTTATTCATGGGGATCTCTGGGGCGGAAATGTTATGAAAGATTCAGAAGGGGCTCCTGTCATTGTAGATCCTGCTGCTTATTATGGGCATCGGGAGATGGAGCTTGGGATGACTGTTTTGTTTGGCGGGTTTACATCAGATTTTTACAATGCTTATGATTCTGTATATCCATTGAAGGTCGGGTGGAAAAAACGTCTTGATTTGTACACTCTCTACCATGTGCTCAACCATTTTAACATGTTTGGTGGCTCTTATAAGACTCAGGCTCTCAGTTTAATGAGAGCCTGTTTAAAAATTGTTTGATGAGGCTTTTTCAAAACTTAGAGACTTTAGTCTCAGAGTTTCTGAAAAAGCTACTTTAATATAAATAAAGAAAGTTTCACAACTTGTTACACTATATGTAATTACCTAATGTTGTGCTACTTTCTTCAAAGCCTCTTTAAAACCCAATCAGGGTTTTGAAAGAGGCTCTGATGACTTTAATTTTTTAATCTTGCATAATTAATAGTAGAAATTCTTACAATTTCTTATGTTTAGTTCATTTTCATCCTGTTATAAAAAATCCCTTCAAAGTTTTTATAAATTATTCTTTAAGGAATGAATATGCTGCGCCGGCATCATATCCTTTTTCATCATCATATAAGATTCCTGCAATTGCTGTATAACCTGATTCTGAATTGCTACAAATTGCAACACTATTACCCATTCCATTATAGGTGGTTTCGTTTGTTGTTATTTTTTCGTCCGGAGTCCAAATCTTCTCATCAAGTGAAGTGTATATATATATTGTACCATAATTGATTCCCAAATCATCTTCACATAGAACACCTATAATTGCTGTGTATCCAGAAGTTGTGTTTCCACTAATAGATACTGCTCCACCAAAAGTATAATCATCAGATGTTATATTTGTTTCTTCTGTATAATCTAAATTCCATGCTGTTCCATTGTCAGATGCAAAAATATATGCAGAGCCTTTTCGTTCATTATTGTCAAAATATGCGGTTGAACCAATAATTGCTGCGAATCCAGATGAAGAGGTCCCTGTAATTGAAACAGCGCTTCCGAACATAGTGCTTTCTTCTGAGTTAGATATTAATTTTGCCTTTCTCGTCCAACTTGATTTATTCGTAGATGTATAAATATACGCGGCTCCAGAGTTTTGTGTTACACCATCATTGCCTGCTGATCCTATTATTACAATGTAATTTGAAGCATCTCCTGATATAGAGACTGAACCTCCAAATCTATCATAAGAAGCACAATCCGTATCTTTAAGTTTTGCTTTTTTTTCCCAGCATGAACCATTTTCTGAGCTGTAAATAAAAGCTGTCCCAGATGCTGTTCCGTAGTAATTGTATCCTGGCGCGCCAATAACTGCTGCCCAGTTTGAAGATGATACTGCTATTAATGACACAGATATTCCCATGAGGCAGCTCTCGTGCTGATAATGGTTGATTAGCTTTTGTGTTTGTGTCCAGGTTTTTCCATTATCAGATCTGAACACATAAGCGGCGCCAGCATCTTTTCCATATGAATTGTCATCTAAAGCTGCTCCAATTATTGCTGAATATCCAATATTAGTGTTTCCCGCAATATCAACACTATAACCGAAGTAATCTCCTTCTGAGGCGTCTGAAGCTGTCAGTTTTTGTTGTTCAGTCCATGATATACCATCCTCAGAAGTAAAAATATAAGCAGAACCTGAAGACTCTCCATCATCGTCTGTATCATATGCGCCTATCAATGCTATATATCCTGAATCTGAATCACCACAAATTGCAACAGTATTTCCAAAATGATCATTTTTAAGGCCATCAGAAGCCATTATTTTAGTCCAGTTGTGTGTTGTTGCATTTTCTGAATTACTAAAATTGCTTATGCCATAACTGTTTTGTGCCTTTATCCATACATAATATGTAGTGTTTACTGAAAGTCCTGTAATTGTTACTGATGTTGAAGTTGTATTGTCTATGAATTGTGTTGCTGTTGAGGAATCCTCTGTAGTGTTATACCACACCTGATAAGATTCGGCTCCAGCAGTTGCTGTCCAGTTTACATTGATTTGAGTGTAGGTTTCTTCGAGTTCTGGGGGGGCAGGAGTTGCTACAGGAATTGCAATTGCATAGTTACTTATATTGCTTGTTTCACTGCTTAATACACTTTCTATCCATATATAATAGATTGAACCATTTGTGAGTTCTGTAATTGTAGTACTTGTTTCTGTAACAGGTTCACCATACTGTGTTGCCGTTTCTGAATCAGCATCTAAGCTGTATAGCACTATATATGATGATGCACCAGAGACTTCTTCCCATGAGACATATATAAGGCCATCTCCAGATATGAGCGATAGTTCTGTTGATTCTATTGAAGGTGTTTCAACTGATGAGTCCTCATCAGGTAGATCCGCAGAAAGATAGCATCCTGATATAAGAATAATCAAATTAGCTATAATTCCGATAAATACATGTGAAAATAAATTTTTTCTTAGACTTTTTTTCATTATAGATTCTCCTGTAAATTTTTTATTTGTACAATTATTAAAAATAAGGCTTAATATTAATATAACTCAATATTTAGAAAGATCCGGGGTGCGGTTATGTTTCTAATGAGGCTCCATAGTTTTTTGTTTGATAGCTAGGTTTAGTAGTTCTGCTGTAGAAGTCCTCTCTATTTAATTTGTAATTAATATTTCTTGACATGACTAATAAGGGCGTTTATTATTTAAGTGTTACGTAACACTTA
>JAQQAK010000472.1 GCA_028527945.1 Spirochaetaceae bacterium | reverse complement strand
GAATTAATTTTATCTTCTATTTCTTTATAGAAGATTTTCATAATCTCTTCATTGAGATGTTCTCTTAATTTTAATTTTAAACGACGAGTTTCCGCTTTTATAGCCGCATCATTTAACAAATTAATTTGTGCTATCTTTTTTTGCGTAGCTATATCTGTTTCTTTTTGAATTAGTTCTTTTTTAGAATCTAATCGATTTTTTATAGATTCAGCTTCTGTTTCAGCTTTTTCTATAATTTCAGCAGCTTTATTTTCAGCGTCTTTTATTAAACTGTCTACAAATTCAGACTGGTTCATTTATAGCTTTATACCTATTGCCTCGTTTACAAGTGTTCTAAGATCTTTTCGTCCTGTTTGAAGGTCTCCACTTCCAGGGATTTCTACAATAAGAGGAAATGATGATGTAAAAAGCAGTTTTTCGACACGTGCTCTAATCATATCAGCAGCACTTTCTGTAATGATAATTATACCATTATTTTTATCTTCAAGAGCTTTGCTAAAAGCATTATCTGCTTCTTCCGGTGTCTCTACTGATATTCCTGAAACACCGGCGAGTTCAAATCCTAAAACTGTATCTTCATTGCCAATTATGAAATAATTCATTAATGTCTTTTTATACCTTACCTAATATCATTAAGGCTGTAATAAATCCAAATACAACAATACCTTCAGCAAGAGCAACAAATATTAACGCTTGAGATGCTATTTCTGGTTTTTCTCCAATAGCGCCCATAGCAGCTGAGCCTACATTTGCTATAGCAATTCCAGCGCCCAGAGCACCCAAACCAAAAGCTATTGCCGCAGCTATTAAAGCCCATGGAACACTTGAAGAATTGCTTTCAACCTGTGTTGATTCAGCAAATAGCGGATTGCCTCCTACTACTGTGAAAATTACCATTAGCGCTATTATAAATGCAAAACTTAACGCTATCTTTCTTTTGAATATTCTTTTAGTCTTCACTTAACCCTCCAGTTTCCGGTTTCTTAAAGATACCGGATTGTATGCTATGCCTTTACCGGTGAAATACCGAGAAAAGAACTCATAATAATTAAGTCTTAACGCCTGAATTCCGGCGGATAAGCCTTCTAATGCTATTACTATAATATTTCCTATAACGAGAATAATGATTGCACCAACGCCGTTTGTCATTTTAGAAATGGAATCAAATGCTGTCATAAGACTGACATGCGCGATTCCTAGTCCTGCTACTCTCATAAATGATAATGTGTTAGCAAGGTAGCCCGAGAAGATTTCAAGAAGTTCTACTATCCATTCCATTATGAAATCTATAATTTTAAAAGCATCTATTTCTCGTTTTTTTTCTATCGCAAAATAATGTATTGGTTCTTTAAAAAATATAATTATTACAGGAATGCCAAAAAATATTGTTAAAATATTTCCTGCTGGGAGCTCTTTATATCCTGTAGAAACAAAATAAAAAGAAGCGTAAATTCCTCCGCCATATATCCATCCTCCCAAGATTCCAGATTTATCCAGAAAAAGCTTAAAATAGTCTCTTTTTCTATACAGGTTAATCCAGTTTAAAAGTAGTCCTGAAAAAATTACAGCTATTCCAAAGTAAATTGTAATTTTAAGAATATCATAAATACTACTTATTGCTCCGGATCCGCCATGACCATTTACTACACTATGATAATCAAACCATAATGCAGGAATTAGCTGATATCCAAAGAATGAGCCAAATAGTAATCCAGTAATTACAGATGCTGTTCCGCAATAGATAAAGAGTGTCATAAGCTTTTTCATTTTTGGCATAAACTTAAGTCCTAAGGCCCCAATAAGCATTATAACAAGCCCCTGCCCTGAATCAGCAAACATTAAACCAAACATTATCATAAAAGTTATTGATACAAGTATTGTGGGATCTACTGTTCCGTATTCTGGTGTCCCATAGTTTTCTACGATCATTTCAAATGGTTCAAATCTTTTTGAATACTTTGTTTCTACAGGAATAGACTTTCTATCAAATTTCTTGTCTTCGCTCCATTCAATGATACATCTATTATCAGATGCTTTTTTAATTGCTTTTTCTGCGATATAAGCTTTTGAAGAAGGAAGCCAACCTGAGAATAGAACAGTCTGACCTGTATATGAAAATTTATTACGAACTATGGAATATAATTCATTTGTTCTTAAAAACTTCCATAAGTTATCAAGCTCATTTTTATTTTGTATTACCAATTCTTTTATCTGTTTTTTAACTTCAGCCTTTCGATATGTCAGCTTTTTTATTTCTTCTTCAATATTTTTAAGTATATTTTTTTCATTAGAACTGCTTATTAAAGAATCGTCTTTCTCTATCCATTCATATCTTCTAAAATTACTTTCAACGAGACTTCTATCTCTTTTTAAACATATAAAAATGTAATCATTACTTTCTGGTATTTGATAACCTGCGTGTGGAATGGTTCTAAATGATTCAAGCATTTCATCAAAACTGCCACGGCCTGGATAGCCTTTATGTATAAGAATAAAACTACTTTTTTTTGAGTTTTTATCAGTCTGATTTTTAAGATTCTCATAAACTTCTGAAATCTTTAGAGATTCTTGATGAAGCTTTTTTTGTGATTCTCTTAATTTGTTAATTTTAATATTTATTTTATCAATAATTTCTTCTGCAGTATTTTCAGAAAAAGATGTAATTTGCTCTACTTTTAAATCTTCACTATCAGGTAATTCTATTTCAGCATTTTTATAAATTGATTCAAGTTGTAATCTAAGGGTTTTAATTTCATTATCTTGTTGATTCA
>JAQQAK010000471.1 GCA_028527945.1 Spirochaetaceae bacterium | reverse complement strand
TCCTGTTGTTGAAACAGAATGGGAAACTGTTCTTGGCGAAGCAAAAGCAGCAGGAATCCCTGTAATATTATCAGACCGTCAAATGGATCTTTCAGATGACAGCCTTTATACAGCATGGGTTGGAGGAAACTTTCTTAAAGAAGGACAGGACAGCATTATTTGGCTTAATGATTACTTAAAAAAGATTGGACGTGATCAGGAAGAAATAAATGTTGTTCTTCTTCAGGGAACAATTGGTTCATCCGCACAGGTGGGAAGATCTCAGGGAATAACAGAAGGTCTCGCAAAAAATCCTAACTATAAACTTCTCGCAAAGCAGACTGGAGAATTTACTCAGGCAAAAGGCCAGGAAGTAATGGAATCTTTTCTGAAAGCATATGATGACATTGATGTTGTATTTGCAGAAAATGACAATATGGCTTTTGGTGCAATTGACGCTATTAAGGCTGTAGGTAAGGTTCCTGGAAAAGACATAATTATTATATCTTTTGATGCTGTTCATGAAGCATTCAATAGAATGATTGCTGGAGAGATAAACTGTGACGTTGAATGTAATCCCCTACACGGACCACGTGTCGCTGAAATCATTCAAAAGCTTGAAGCAGATCAGAGCGTAGACAAAGTAATGTATGTAGTTGAAGAGGTTTTCGATCAGTTCAACGCTGAAGAAATACTACCTACCAGAAAATATTAAGAAAACAGCAATAACAAAAAGAGGTATGGAAAACCATACCTCTTTTTTTAACTTTGCCACTGTCGTCTTACCCGCCGGGATTTTCGGCAGAAAATGTATCTGGAGGATAGATTTATATGGAAAACAATGTTGTCCTGACAATGCGGGGTATAGACAAAATATTTCCCGGAGTACAGGCATTAAACAAAGTAGATTTCACCCTGAAAAAAGGTGAGGTTCATGCTTTAATGGGCGAAAATGGAGCCGGAAAAAGTACATTAATAAAAGTTCTTACAGGAGTCTACCAGAAAGAAGGTGGAGAAATTCACATAGAAGGCATTAGTCATCCGCTTACAAACCGTTCACCGGAAGAAGCTCAAAAAAACGGGATAAGCACTGTTTATCAGGAAATAAACCTTTGTCCCAATATTTCAGTTGCGGAAAACATCTTTGTAGCCAGACAGCCACGCACCAGAATAGGAGCGGTAAACTGGAAAAAAATGAACAAAGATGCAGAAAAAGCTCTCAAAAAGGTGGGATTAGATATAAATGTAACAAAACCTTTAGGTGAATACTCTGTAGCAATCCAGCAAATGGTTGCAATAGCAAGAGCAATAGATGTTCAATGCAAGGTTCTTATTCTTGATGAACCGACAAGCTCTCTTGATGACAGCGAAGTAAAAAAGCTTTTTGATGTAATGAATAATCTTAAAGCAAGCGGTGTTGCAATAATTTTTGTTACACACTTCCTTGAACAGGTTTATGAAGTATGCGACGCAATAACAGTTTTACGAAACGGAGAATTCGTTGGTGAATATAGAATTGCCGAGCTGCCTCGTGTTCAATTAGTAGCAAAAATGCTTGGCCACGATGTAGACGATCTTTCAAGTCTTAGAAAAACATCTAAAGAAAAAAATAATATTCAAAATAAAGATTCAATTCTAAAAGCAACACAACTTGGGAAAGCAGGTTCTATAAAACCATTTGATATAGAAATAAAACGCGGTGAAGTTATAGGTCTTACAGGACTTTTAGGCTCAGGAAGGTCTGAACTTGCAAGACTACTTTTTTGCGCGGATAAACCAGAACAAGGCGATATAGTTTTTAAAGCAGAAAACTTAAATGCGCACGCGCCAATAGATTCAATAAAGAAGGGAATGGCCTTTTTACCTGAAGACAGGAAAGAAGAAGGAATAATAGCGGATCTTTCTGTTAGAGAAAACCTTATGATAGCGCTTCAGGCAAGAACGGGAATGTTCAAACTTCTGCCAATGTCAAAACAAAACGAACTTACAGAGAAGTTTATAAAAATGCTGAAAATAAAAACAGCCTCTCCAGAAACACTAATAAAGCAGCTTTCAGGCGGCAATCAACAAAAGGTTATTCTAGGCAGATGGCTTATCACCAACCCGGAATTTCTCATTTTGGATGAACCTACCAGAGGAATTGATGTCGGAACCAAAACTGAAATACAAAAACTTATTGTCAATCTTGCAGAAGAAGGAATGACTATTATGTTTATCAGTTCTGAAATCGAAGAAATGCTTCGAACAGTGAACAGGCTATGCGTCTTATGTGATAGACAAAAAATAGGTGAGCTTAAAAATGACAATCTTTCACAACATGATGTAATGACAGCTATTGCAGGAGGAGTCTGAAAATGGGAACGAATTCAAATAATTTCAGAGGCGGCTTTAAAAAGCTGACAGAAATGAGACTATTTCTACCTATAGTTGCACTTATTTTAGTCCTTTTAGTTAATATAATAAAAACTCCAACGTTCTTTAATGTGTCAATTCAAAACGGCGTCCTTTACGGATATGTGATTGATATACTTAACCGTTCATGTGAGCTTGTTATTCTTGCAGTAGGAATGACCTTGGTAATAGCAACTGGAGGAATTGATATTTCAGTAGGAGCCGTCAGTGCTTTAGCCGCTGCTATTTGTATAAGAATGCTTGGTTCCAGCTATGACGCATACGCCGTTCCTATGGGAATAAGCATTCTTATTGGGCTGATTGCAGGAATGGCCTGTGGAGCTTTCAATGGTTTTCTAGTAGCAAAAATGCGAATACAAGCCATGGTTGCAACTCTCATCCTTTTTACAGCAGGAAGAGGTATTGCTCAACTAATAAGCGCGAGAGAAATAGGTGGAAAAATGGTTCCCGGACAAATAATTTATGTACGGATGGAATCGTTCAAAGCATTTGGAGGATTTTTACCAAATGTAGTAGTTCCTACACCGTTTTTTATAGCGGCAGCAGTTGTAATAATTGCGTACCTTTTTCTTTCAAAAACAGCATTTGGCCTGTATATTCAAGCTACAGGTATTAATAGTAAGGCAGGACGCCTTGTTGGAATAAATTCAACACTTATAACATTTTTATGCTATGTAATATGCGGTCTTACAGCAGCTCTTGCCGGAATAATTTCTTCAAGCCGAATCTATTCATCAGATGCCAATAATATTGGGCTATACATGGAACTTGACGCTATTTTGGCAGTTGCTCTTGGCGGAAACAATATGTCAGGGGGAAAATTCAGCCTTGCAGGCTCTGTAATTGGAGCAATAACTATTCAGGCATTGACAACAAGTCTCTATGCTATGGGTGTAACCGCGGATCAACTGCCAGTCTACAAAGCAATTGTAGTTATTCTAATTGTTTCAATACAGTCAGAAGAATTAAAAAGATGGTTAAACTCACGAAGCAAGAAGAATGCAACTATAAAGGTGGCAGGCTGATGAAAATAACAACTTGGTTCAAAACAAAAATCAGCGGTAATAATTTCTTGCTATTTATAACTATAGCAATGTTCATTTTAATGTACATTGCAGGTCTCGTAATTTATTCGGATCAGGGGTTTGGAAATATGCAGACCCTCATGAACATGTTGATGGATAATGCAGGATTAATTATTGCGGCTGCCGGAATGACAATTGTAATTATTACAGGCGGAATAGACATCTCAATTGGTTCTGTAATAGGTCTTGTTTGTATGATGCTTGCCTTCATGATGGAAAAAATGGGAATGGGAGCAGGAGCATCTATAGCTATCGTTCTTATATTTGGAATAATATTCGGCTTTGTTCAGGGCTGGTTAATTTCATACCTAAAGATTCAGCCTTTTATTGTCACACTCGCAGGAATGTTTTTTTGCAGAGGGCTAACAGCAATGATAAGTGTTAACCAAATAGCAATAACAACAAACAAAGTTTTTCTCGGAATGGCAAATAAAAATATAAAGATTCCATTTGGTGCTATTGTGAATAAACGAGGGATAAAACTCTATCCTTTTATTCATCCAAGTGTTGTCATAGCATTAATAACATTAATAGTTGTCTGGTATATTCTAAAATATACGAAATTTGGCCGTTCTGTTTTTGCCTTGGGCGGAAGTGAACAATCCGCGCTGTTAATGGGACTCAATGTTAGAAGAACAAAATTATTTGCTTATGTTTTAAACGGCTTTCTCGCAGCTCTTGCGGGCTTTGTATTCTGCCTAAATACAACAAGTGGTTTTGTTGAACAGGCCAGAGGGTTTGAGATGGAAGCAATAGCATCCGCTGTTATAGGAGGAACTCTACTCACAGGAGGGGTTGGAACAGCTATCGGAAGCTTTTTCGGAGTTCTTATAAAAGCAATAATAGAAACATACATAAGATGTAATGGAACACTTTCTTCATGGTGGAACAAGATTGTACTATCTGCCTTGTTGTGCTTTTTTATAGTACTTCAGAGTGTTTTTGCTTCAATGCGAAGTAAACATAATAGTTAAAAAATAACCACCAGCAAGCGTTTTTAACTTGCTGGTGGTTTTATTTTGCGAATCTATATTTTATAGAGCTTACAATTTTTTAACAGAAACCTGCATTAATTTTAATTTTATCAACAATTTCATCTATACCAAAATTATCGGTCTTTATTTTTATTGTATCCATATCATTATATAATGCCAGTCGCTCTTTACTGGCAGAGACAGCTTCGATATCACGTATACCTCTTCTTACATCCTTTTTAATCCTTTTCTCAAGCTCTTCTTCCGAACATACTAACGAGATCTTTATAACCTCGGTATTGAGCCCAAGATTCAACCTGTCCAAAATAGATGTAATTATTGATTCATACTGCATTACCCAATTAAAAATTATGCACTCAAAAGAGGCATTCTTTAAAAAATTATTTAACAAGTGGATTATATTATCAAGAACCATTTCTTTATTTTCTTCTGTCACTCTAAATGGGTTCATAGTCCAACACCAATCACCATCAAGCCAGCAAGAGTTATTAATACTTTGATATAGTTCTTTGCATATTGTGGTTTTTCCAACCCCCATTGTCCCATTAACCATAATTAATTTTTTCATTTTGCTCTCTCTTTAAATAATCAAAAATTTATTCAGCCTTCCTTTTTTTATAATCGGCAAAAAGAGAAGCATAAAATATCTCTATATTTATTATTTTTCAGAAAACGAGTTGCTCCAGGTTTCAATAGCCTGAACCAATTTATACTGTTGTTCTAAAACAGCCATACCATTTGCAGGAATTTCCTCTATACCTTCTTTTTCGTTGAGATTTTCTTCCAATGTTTCTTTCAGCGATTGTATATTGCTCTTAATACTTGCCAAACATTTTTTCTGTTCATCATCAGGCAGACTGTCCAAATTTACAATTACAGCGTTAAAATCAAGAAAAAAATTAATAGGTTCACAAGCAATTTCCTGCATAAGATCTTCAAATACCTTTTGCCCTGATTCAGTCAAAGAATAAACAGCTTTTTCAGCCATATTCCCTTCTTTCACAGCAGAACCTTTAATAAGGCCTTTTTTTTCAAGTTGTATGACCTTCTTATATATTGATGGTGTACTGATTTTTACCCATTTGGATATATTTCGGTATTTGACAAGTTTTTGAATATCATACGCGCTTAATGATTGTTTTTTCAGCATTCCTAAAACAATTAAATCAATTGTTGACATGAGAACAACCTCTCCTATTGA
>JAQQAK010000470.1 GCA_028527945.1 Spirochaetaceae bacterium | reverse complement strand
CAAGTTCAAGATACTCTTGATTGTCATCAACATAAGAGTAAATTAAGATTTCTTTACTTTCATAGGTCGCAGAATCAGAGCTGTTACTGTTATTGAAACTACATGAAAAAATAAATAATAAAAGTATTATAAAAACAATATAGATCATTTTTTTCTGGTTTATAATTTTGTTCTTCATTAGTTTGACCACCTCCTTAGTGTCCATGAGTGATCAAAAAGAGTTTTTTCTGCTCCAAAGATTGCGCCGTCGGCATCTATAAAGGCAAAAACTCTACCAGTTAAATCCTTTACCCAGTTTGATGAGTTTCCATAATTATTACCATTTTTTCGGCCAATCATTTCTGTCGCGCCAACAAATCCATCAACACTTACTCCAACACCTGTGTTTAGATCTATATCCGCGAAGCTCATTTTTCTATATTTCATTGTAGCTCCAACTCCGGGCCCCACTCTTAGATAAGCGTCAGCCGCGACACTTGGCTTGCATCCTAATTTGTAATAATGTCTCGAGATTGTGTGATATTTATAAGGAATATACCATCTATTTTTGGTATACCCTCCAACATAATGTTCGGTTCCCTCATAAACTTCGATCTCAACAGAAATCTCTCCATCAAGTCTCGCTCTTAGGTAAACACCACCAGCAAATTTTATTTTTTTGACTGTTTTTTTGAAACCCGCAATATAAATTCTGACGCTGTCTTCAGTGTTATAGGTTCCATTTAATGTTACATCTAAAGATTGTGTGACGTGTAATCTAGCTTTGGCTTTATCCGATTTGTAATAACCTATAAAACCAGTTGAAAAATTAAAAGAGCCTTGTAAGGTTACTTCAATTTCGTTTGAAACATCATAATTAACTCCCTTTCTTTTGGGGACTTTAGTTGTAAGACTTTCTACCAGCTCCATAGCTTCAACAGCTTGTTCTGTGGTCGATTCATCTTTTGTTGAGGCGTAGTATGCCGCACGGCTTTGCGAATCTGTAGGCCATAAAAGCACATTTATATTAAAACTCAGTGTTGATTTTGTGTCATCAGGAACAGTTAATTTACTGCCTGAAGGAAAATCTGATGAATAGAAGTTAGATATATCACGGCTCTCTTCTTCTGATAGAAGAGTAACACCGTCACCAATGTCAACAATATCATCTCTTTCGATATCAAGTTCAAAATCTGGAATTTCTAATTTTTTAAAAACCTCTGAAAAGTCAGGGGATTTTGTTTCTATAACTGTTTGTCCGTTTACTTCGTAAATATCAGTGACCTTATAAATATCTCCATTAGGATCAATAAAAATAGAGTCTAATTCAAGATCAGACATAGTTTTACTATCTGCAGTACTACCTTTGTCTGATCTGTTAAAGAATTGCTGAGGACTCAGATCCACTATTTTTGAATAATATTCTTCTTCAATTGTTCCATCCATAGATTCTGAGAAAGCTTCTATGGCAGTAAGAGATAAAAGCAAGATAGCAGATAAAAGAAATTTTGTTAAAAATGATAAAGAAGTTTTATTCATAGTTTTTCTCCGAAAGGGTTCCATCCGGAGATACTTCACTCATGGATTTGATTTTACCTGAATCATCGTAACTAAAACTTCTTTCAATTGATTCTCCCTCAGAGGTAGTTGTTACAATTTTTGATATACTGCCATCATTATTGTAGATCGTTGAATTTGTGTAAGAAACAGTTTTGGAATCGTTTGTTTCAGGATCTGTCTCAATTGTTTTTGAAAGCAGCCCCAAATCATCATATTCATATTGTACTGTTTTACTCAAAGCTTCATCCTCATCATAAGAGCTGAAAGATTTTAATGTCGTTCCGCTGTTTGAGTATTCAAGGGTTGAGACTGTCTGTTTGGTATCAGTATCAATTAGAGTGAATTTTTTATTAGAAGAAGTCTCTTCTAATGTTGTGTCATTGATACAGCCGGAAAACAGAAACAGCCCGGAAATAAGAAAAAAGAGTAATGATTTTTTCATGTCTTTCACCAGATTATTTTTCCCGATGATGAGCGCTTGGAGCATGCATTGCTCCAAATAGGTTATACTCGTTTAGAGCTGGGATGTGAAGAAATTGACCGGCCAAAAAGCCCGCTACGGTAAAAATTACCGCGATAATAATTGTGTTAGATGATTTTTTCTTTTTACCCATTTTTATCCTCCAGAATAAAAAAATTGTTCGACATCTATTTTATCTGGCTTTTATTTCAATCAAACTGTACTTGGGGACAGTTTTGGTGCAATTGAAGTACAGTCTCTATTGAATTATTCAATGTTTTGCTTTGAGGATTATAGCTTGCTTAATTTTCGTAGAAAAAAATTATATAAAACGTTTATATAATTCAATCAATTGGCTGTGGCTTGTAATATTATAGTTTTCTTTAATTTTTTTAACATGGTATTTTACAGTCCTTTCGCTTATAAATAAAATGTCTCCAATTTCTTTATAAGTCAGACCCTCCGCAACATGTTTGAGAATATCAAGATGCCTTTTATTTATTGAACAGCTGTTATTCTTTTCTGTTTTAACTTCATCTTCTCTAAATTTGTTAAGGATTGTCTGCTGTAGTCCTGGTGAAAATGGATTTTTTTCAGATTTTAGATCTTGCAGGCTTCTGTTCAATTCATCTCCATCGAGATTTTTTAGAAGAAAACCAGAGGCTCCGGCATTTACAGCATTGAATAATGTCTGCTCATCATCAAGCCCTGTTAGAATAATTACTTTAAGGGTGGGATCTGCTTTTTTTATTTCTATTGTTGCGTCAATTCCATTAAGCTCTGGCATATTAGCGTCCATAAGTATGGCATCTGGCTTTAGTTTGAGCGCTTGCTCAACCGCTTCCCGGCCGTTACTTACACAAGCTGCTATTTCATAGTCATAGCTTTTCAGAAGATTAACAAGCCCCTCTATATAAATGGGGTGATCATCTGCAAGTAGAAGCTTCATTTTATTCATATCTTATTCTCATCATAAATGACCATTACATTAGTGCCAAGGCTTTTGGATGTAGATATTTGAATCCTACCACCGGTAATTACAGCTCTTTCTCTCATAATCTTTAGTCCTGAAGTTTTTCTTTCACGATTGTCCATAACATTGAGAGGAATTCCCTTGCCATTATCAGCTATGCAATAATAAATCTTATTATTCCTTTTTTCTGAGTATATTTGAATCTCTTGAGCTCCAGAATGTTTTAGGCTGTTGTTGACTGCCTCTTTTGTTAGACTTAAAAGATGAATTCTTTTATCTGTAATTGCAAGATATTTTTCTGTTTCTGAATGGATATTGATAGAGATCTGAATACTAACATTAGAAAAACTTGTTTTAATAAGATCTTCAATAACTTCAGTGAAGGTCTTATCAGGATTATAGTCTTGTCTTAAATTATAAACATACTCTCTGATTTGTTTATGGGTCTGATCTGATATTTCTATTAGCCGGTCAAGGTGAATAGATGCTTCATTTATTTTTTCTGAGTTAATTTCTCTTTTTATTGTTTGAAGTTGAATTTTATTGAAGCTGAGAATCTGTCCTAGGTTATCATGAAGATCTCGTGAGACCCTCTGCTGTTCTTTTAGAACTGCTATCTCACTTTGCTGCTCAAAAATTTCTTGTCGAGCTGATTGTGTGTCTGAAAGATCTGTAATCATTATTGCCCACCAATTGTGAGTATTGCTTCTGTTCATAAGTGGAATAATTTTAAATTCATATAATTTTATAATATTATTTATTTTAATCTCAACCTGTTTTATAAAAACATTTTTTATAACTTCATCAGTTAATTCATTATTATCAGAAAAAAGCTCAACGATTAGTTGATCAATTCTTTTTCCAATAATTTTACGCTCTTTAAGCTCTAAAATATTTTCAGCTGTTTTATTTATATCTACAACATTCATGTTAAGATCTGTAATAATAATGCCTATATCTATTTGCTCAAAAACAAAATCACGGCTTAAAGGAATTAATCGGAATAAACTGAATCTTATTATTCCAATACTTGAAAGAACAGCTGCGAGTATATAAACAATGGGGGAGGTATCAAACTCTTTTACAGGATGCATACCTATGACGTAGAGCGCATTAGAAACTGCTATTATCGTTAACCCTGAAAGTAAGAAAACAGCCTGAACTCTTCTTAGTTTTTCTTTCCTGATTATGGTAGTTAAAAGCATTAAAAAAGAGGCAAAATTCAGAACGCCAAGATAAATATAGTGTATATAAAACCAAATCCCATAATGTTTATGAATTACAGAAAAAGGCTCTTTATCTACAATCTCAAATCCATAACGAACAAGACCAAGATATGGATCTAACCATACTAATACAATTGTAATGCATGGGATTGTTATTATTGGAATAATAACTAATGGCTTTAACCAGTGTTCTCTTCCGGTAAAAGTTAAAACTAGTATAAACCAAAGAATAGACGCAAAAGGGCCGGCCATGTACTGTAGATTAGCAAAAAAGAGTTTAGTTGAAAGTTCTACTCCCATAAACTCAAGACCTTGAGTTATTGCCCAGAACGAACCTATAAACATTGCGGCAGAGAAGGCTTTTATTCCAGGTACTTTATATTTGCGTAGACTACATACAGCTAAAGTCGAGGCAATTATAGAAGAAACACAAGACAGAATAAAATAATTAGTGAACTCAAAGTGCATATAATTAATAATATATACTATCAGAAAAATATTTTATACCTTCTTGAAAACAGTAATTTAAAAAAAACTTTTTATTAAATTTTTAATAATGGTTGACAAGTAATTTGGTTTTTGATATAAATCTGACTACAAGATTGATGTGCGCCTGTTGTATAATGGCTATTACCTCAGCCTTCCAAGCTGATGATGTCGGTTCGATCCCGATCGGGCGCTTATAATTTTGCTCCTCATTCAGAGGAGCTTTTTTTTATAATAAATAACAAAAATATGCCGATCTATTTGACATAACCGATGAGTTGGTATAGATTGACAGCGCTGATAAGACAGCAAGATTAAACTGAATGTAACCGCAAGAGCGGTTCTTAATATAGAACGGCATCCTTTTTGGGTGCCATTTTTATATATGAGGGAAGGATAAATTATGGGGCTTAGAGGTGAAGTTTTTTCATGTAAGGCAATAACACCTAATGGAAAGAGAACGTATTTCTTTAACGTCAAAGAAAACCGTCAGGGTGATTTATTTCTGAACGTTGTAGAAAGTAAAACTCATGGCGCTACAGGGTATGAACGACATTCCATTGTTGTTTTTGAAGAAGATTTGGAAGTTTTTTCAAAAGAGCTTCAGAAATCATTAGATTACATCAGGAACAATAAGGGACATTAAAAGTTCTTCTGTGAATTTTTGAATATCCGTGTTTGCGAATAAGTTCCGAGTGACGTTTTGTGGGGTAACCTTTGTGTTTTTCAAATTCCCACAACGTTTCTTTTTTTGAATATTCAATCATCCAGTTATCGCGTGATGTTTTTGCTAAAATTGAAGCAGCCATTATGCTTGTGATTGTGGCATCACCCTTTATTACAGCAGTAACTTTACCTTCAATATCTGGTTCAAACTTACCGTCAACAAAGTATTCATCAGCTTTTAAAGATAATTCACTTGCAGCTCTTTTCATGGCAAGAAGACTTGCATTATGTATGTTTATTTTATCTATTTCATCCGGCCATACCCAGCCAATTCCGTAACTCAAAGCTTTTTCTTTAATTATTTCAGCTGCCGCAATACGTTTTTTTTCTGAGAGTTTTTTTGAATCATTAAGAATACTTGTATCAAAATCTTTTGGTAAAATAACTGCCGCGGCTGTAACAGGGCCTGCAAGCGGGCCGCGTCCGGCTTCATCTATTCCAGCGATAATTTTATTTGTTTCTAACATGGCCTTATACTATATGAATATGCTGTTCATTTCAGTATGTTTTATGATAAAATATTTTTTTAGAAGTAATAATTTTACAAATTGTAAAAAATTATATAAAGTAAAAAAAAGAAGTTGAAAAATTTTCTTTTTAATTGTTCTTTCAATAAAGTAAGATTAAAAATCTTTTAGATATAAAATCTTTTAGATTTATAATTTCTAAAAATTGGAAAGAATTATAATTATATAAATATAACGGAGCGCATGTGTTTTTAAAAAGCATTGAAATATTCGGATTCAAATCATTTGCTGACAGAACGGTTGTAGAGTTCAGTGAAGGCATCTCGGCTTTGCTGGGTCCAAATGGATGTGGAAAAAGTAATGTTGTAGATTCAATTAAATGGGTTTTAGGTGAGCAGTCTTCAAAAACTCTTCGTGCAGAAAAAATGGAAGATATCATTTTTAATGGTACTGAAACTCGAAAGGCGTTAAATGTTGCTGAAGTAAATCTTATAATTTCAAATGATCAAGGTATTCTTGAACTTGATATGCCAGAAATATCAGTAAAAAGAAGATTGTACCGCTCTGGAGAAAGTGAATATTATATAAATGGTGCTCAGGTCAAACTAAAAGAGCTTCGTGAGCTATTTTTTGATACAGGAATAGGCAAATCTGCGTATTCAATAATGGAGCAAGGTAAAATTGATCAGATTCTGTCAAATAAACCAGAAGAAAGACGCTACTTGTTTGAAGAAGCCGCAGGTATAACCAGATTTAAAATGCGTGGCGCAGAGGCTGAAAGAAAGCTAAATAAAACCGAAGAGAATATGCGTCAGGTAGAAAGTATTCTCAGTGAAGTAAAACGTTCTCATGATTCTTTAAAAAGCCAGGCAGATAAAACCATAAAATATAGAGATCTTAAAAATCAGATTTTTGAAGCTGAACTTGATTTACAGTTGTTGCGACTTCGTGAGGTTATGGACAACACACATTCTGCTGAGAATAATTTAAAAGAAAAGGAAGAAAATAAAAACTCGTTAACAGAAGAGATTGATGAAATAAATGAATCTTTAGAAGAAAATCTTGATCTTGTTAATACAATGGAATCTGATTTAATAGAGACTCAGAAAAAGTTATATGGTATTGACCTTGAAAAGAATGGAAAAGAAAATCAGAGTAAAATGCTTGGAGAACGTCGTGTTGAGATCTCAAGGCAGGCAGAAGATTGTGTGGCTAAAGAGAAAAACCTTCTTT
>JAQQAK010000469.1 GCA_028527945.1 Spirochaetaceae bacterium | reverse complement strand
ATTAGTGGCTCATAAGATATTCTTGAGTTTAAAAATATATTTTATATTTTTTATTTATGGAGAATTGATTTCAGTAATCATCATGGGGGAATATTATGAAATTACGAGAGAGGTTTATCTTGCCTCTAAGTTTGCTTGCCGCAGCAGGTTTGGCTATTGTTTCTTCAATCCTTTTCGTATCAGCAAGAAATGAAATACAAGATTCAACAATTCTGCAAATGGAACAATTATGTGATGCTCTTGTACGGACTGTTGATAATTATCACGATTCACTTCTAACAGATGTAAAACAGTTTTCCGGAACACCGTCTTATGTTCGACTTTTGGATGGAGGGACAGAGGCTGACCGGGCTGCTGCTAATTCATCATTAAGAAGTTTTAAATTATTTAGAGATGATTATGAAGCTATCTTCCTGGCTAATCTTGATGGAGAGATTGTTGCTGCGGATGATGAGAGTGTAATAAATAATTTAAATGTGGCAGATAGAGATTATTTTCAAAAAGCAATAAAGGGTGAAACCAATATTGGTTATACTGCCTTAAGTAAAAGAAGTGGTGATCCATCTAATCCCGCGGCTTGTCCTGTAAAAAGTGGAAACCGCATTGTTGGTGTTGTTGTCGTCCTTTCAGATCTTACTAGTTTTACTGAAAGATTTATTGATCCTATTACCATTGGTGAAACAGGAATGGTATATATGGCTGGCAGCAATGAGCAGATAATAGCCCATCCTAATAAATCAGTTATTTTAAAACGAAAAATCTCTGAAAGCGCTTTTGGTAAAAATATAGTAAATACCAAGAATGGTACTGCTAAATATTCTTATAATGGTACAGAAAAAACTACGGTTTTTAGATATACAAAAACAATGGGATGGTATGTTATTGCTACGGCAGAGAATACTGATCTCTTTTCCGGAATTCGTAAAATATTAAACATAGCTATACTGATATCAGTAATTGTTTTAGCTGTAATGATTTTCTGTATATGGCTTTTGGTAAGCAGTATTGTGAAACCAATAAATATTATTGTCAGTGATGCTCAGAGAATTGCGGAAGGGCAGTTGGATCTCTATGGCGGAAGAAAACTAGAATATAGAAAAGATGAGTTGGGTGATCTCGCTTCAGCTTTTAAAGATATGCTTCAGAATTTAAGAAATGTTGTTCAGGATGTAAGACTTTCCTCTGATACTGTTTTTCAGAGTAGTGAGCAGCTTTCTGCTACAGCAGAGCAGCTTTCTCAGGGAGCCACAGAGCAGGCTGCAACTTCCGAAGAAGTTTCATCTTCTATGGAAGAAATGGGAGCATCAATACAGCAGAACGCTGAAAACTCTTCTCAAACTGAGAAGATGGCAAGACAGGCGGCAAATGACGCGGAAGAAGGCGGCACAGCGGTTATTGAAACAGTTGAGGCGATGCGTGCTATATCAGAAAAGGTTAAAATAATAGATGATATCGCCAGAAATACTAACATCTTATCATTGAATGCTTCAATAGAGGCTGCACGGGCAGGAGAACATGGCAAGGGATTTGCGGTTGTCGCAACAGAGGTTGGTAAGCTTGCCGCAAACAGTCAGAAGGCCGCGCAGGAAATATTTGATCTTGCCAGTTCAAGCGTTGGAAAGGCTGAACGCGCTGGAGAACTTATTACCAAAATAGTTGGTGATATTAAGAATACAGCAGATTTGGTTGAAGAAATATCAGCCTCAAGCTCAGAACAAAACTCTGGTGTTGCTCAGATAAATAATGCTTTAATACAATTAGATCAGGCTGTTCAATCGAATGTCGCCTCAGCAGAAGAGACTTCTTCAATGGCAGAGGAGCTTTCGAATCAGGCGGAGAATCTTTCAGAAGCAATAGGCTTTTTCAAAATGGATGAAAAAGAACGCCGCTCAACGCCTGTGACGAAACCTTCAACACATGAAATTCATGAAAAACAAGAGCTAAATAGAAAAAAAACTGTAGAGAAGAAGGTTCAATTAGGGCTCCCTGAAAAGGCTCCTGCTCCAGATGATATAGACGATGATTTTGAAGAGTTCTAGAAATACTGTCTGGGATAGTAAAGTTTTTTTATTATCCCTTATCATCCTCGATTAGCTGCTATGCGGCAGGTTAACCGCAGTTTTTGGGAGAAGAAATGAGCGATAGTATAAAATCTGGTCAGTATTTGACCTTTAAAATAGAAGACGAACTTTTTGCTCTGGAAATATTCAGTGTAAGAGAAATCCTTGAGATTCCGGATATAACAGTAGTTCCTGGAATGTCAAATGTAATAAGAGGTATTGTAAATATAAGAGGTTTGGTAATACCTGTTATAGATATAAAGAAGAAGTTTATTGATAAAGAGACAGAAATAACTAAAGATTCTATAATAATAGTTGTAGAAATAAATACAGACAGCGATATAAGCTTGATGGGGATAATGGCTGACGCGGCAGAAAGTGTAATAAGTCTGAATATGGCAGACATTGAACAACCGCCAAAGCTTGGAATGACAGTGAACAAAAACTACC
>JAQQAK010000468.1 GCA_028527945.1 Spirochaetaceae bacterium | reverse complement strand
TTGGATCAAAGTCTAGTTTTTTTGCTTCTTCTTTAAGTTTTATCTGCCAGTTGTCTACAAGATCTTCGATTTCATTTGGATATTGAAGCGCCAATTCCGGATATTGTGGTTTCTGGACTTTTTCTGCAATAAACTTTTTAAGTTTAGTACTGTCTTCATTATCCACTGCAGAAACACCAATGACAGGACATTTCAGGTGCGCGGAGAGATGATCTATATCAATACTGAATCCGTTATTTTTAGCAAGATCCATCATGTTTAAAACAACTATTACAGGAACACGCATTTCAACAAGTTGTGCTGTTAAAAAAAGATTTCTTGCAAGGTTAGAGGCATCTACAATATTTATAACAATATCGGCCTTTTTACTTAAAATGAAATCCCTTGAGACCTTCTCGTCTTCTGAATTGGGAGAAAGTGAATATATTCCAGGAAGGTCTACAACATTACAGGTTTTTCCATCGTAATTGTATTGCCCTTCAACCAGTTCAACTGTAACTCCTGGCCAGTTTCCTATGGTTTGTTTTGCTCCCGTTAGTGCGTTAAAAAGTGTGCTCTTTCCACAATTGGGGTTTCCTGTGAAAGCTATTGTATAACTATTTTTGTTTGACATATATTTTTCCGGCCATTGCTCTGCCAATGATAACTTGTGCTCCCTGAACATTTACAACAAGAGGGCCATGTTTGCTGATTCTTACAACTTTTAGCTCTGCTCCGGGGAGTACTCCAAGATTTATAAGTCGTTGTCTTAAAGACTTTCCTCCTGAAATGGATTCAACAACTACTTCTGTACCGATAGAAATTTCTGAAAGACAGGGAAATGTTGTCATTACTTTTCTTGGGCTCCTGATTTTTTTAGAAGAAATTTAATATGAGAAGTCTAACAACTCGAAACCTATTAATCAATATAGATTGATGAACAGTCTTAATATTGCTAAACTTTGGTATGCTCGACTTATTGTTTAATGTTCCGGTTATATTGAAGATTATTGTCTCTCTTGCGTCCATAATAATTTTCAATAAATTTCTTTCCAATCAAATTTATGGAGTTATTGCCGGTACTGTTATCCTTGCGGTTTGGGCAAATTATGGTTTTCATTACGCTTTAACCATTTCCTGGAATAGGTTTTCTGAGATCGATAATATTTTTCTTTTGCTTGTTGTTTTTTTTATTATGATTCTATCTTCTCAAATGAAAGAGTCTGGGCTTATGGATGAGCTTGTAAACTATATAACAGGAAAATATTCCAGAAATAAATCAATTGCAATTCTACCCGCGGTTATAGGACTTCTTCCAATGCCTGGGGGTGCTCTTTTTTCAGCGCCTCTTGTTGGCAGTTGTGATGTCGATAATAATATTGATGCTTCTCTTAAAACCAGAATTAATTATTGGTTTCGTCATATCTGGGAATATTGGTGGCCGCTTTATCCTGGCGTTCTTCTTGCTATTGATATTTCTAACTTGCCGGTTCTCATTTTTATTGCCGCGCTTTTTCCTGTAACAATAATTTCTGCTGTAGGTGCCTGGTTTTTCTTGTTGAGAAGATTGGGGCCAGATGTTGATTCTAAAAGAAGCGGCTCTATAGGTTATTTTCTTTTTTTGATTTCTCCAATACTAATTATAATAAGTGTCTATTTTATTTTATCAGCCTTTGTTCCTGTTCTTTCTGATGTTTCCAAATATTTACCAATTGCTATTGGAATTTTTCTGTCCGGAATTTATTTGCAGATTATCAAGCCGTTATCTTTTTTTAAGTGGAAAAAGCTCTTTTCTCCAAAAAATTATCTAAAGATGGTAGTTCTTGTTGCTCTTATCAGAATTTATGGAGCCTTTATTGAAGGACGGCTACCTGATGGAACTTTTTTAATGGAAACTTTAAGAGCAGAATTATCTGCTATAGGAATTTCTCCTTACTTGCTTATAATGTTAATTCCGTTTATTTGCGGGATATCTACAGGAATAGCAATCGGAACTGTTGGGGCAGCTTTTCCCATTGTCATTAGTCTTATTGGAACATCACCAGATTTAAACCTTCTGGTTTCAACTACTGTTCTTGCGTATACTTTTGGCCATGCCGGTCAACTTCTTTCTCCGGTTCATGTTTGCTTGCTTGTTTCAAATGAGTATTTTAAAGTTAGTCTTGGCAGGAGTCTTGTCGGGCTTATCAAGCCTGTACTTGTTGTTTTGGCCGCAGGATTCTTTCTTTCAAGGCTATATATGGGTGTTTTATGATGAATACAAAACAATATTTATTTTTCTTGGTGTTTTTGGCTTTTACAATTGCGGCATGTGCTGCTGAAGAAGAGGTAAAACTTTCTTTTGATCGGGAAGTTTTTATCTGTGGTCCTGGTCTTACAGGAGAAATTATTTGTAATGTTGAGCCAGAATCTGGAAAGAGTAGTTTTTCTAAAAAGACAATAAATCGTTTTTTGCAGGAGCCGGAAGTTACTGTTTCTGATTCAGAGTTAAAGATTTTATCTTCTAAGGTTGAGGTAGAAAAAGATGATATATATTCTGTTATTACCGTTCTTTTTCCTGAAGGCTGGCTATCAGGAGAAAAAGGCTTGTTGAATATAAACTGGGCTAATGAGGCAGCCTCAATTCAGCTTGAAGTTAAAAAAAATCCAGCAGACTATATCGACTCAAATGGAGTAATAAAAGATCCCGCTTCTTATGATGCTCTTATAAATAAGAAAAGAAGTCTTCCGGCAGATTATATTCCGCCGGATCTTGTGCGTGTTGAGGTTCCTACTGTTTTGTCTTTTGATGAAGTTAATCATTTAAGAAAGATTGCGTCAGAGGCTTTAACAGTGCTTGTTAATACTGCAAAAGAAGAGCAGGGGTATGAAATTTTAGCCCGTTCCGGGTACAGGTCGTATCAGACACAAGAGACATTGTTTAATTCTTATGTCAAGAATGAAGGTGAAGAGAAAGCCAGAAAGTTCAGTGCTGTTCCCGGAACTAGTGAGCATCAAAGTGGATTAGCTATAGATGTGACAAGCCCTTCTGTAAAATATCAGCTTAGTCAGGATTATCTTAAAAAGCCTGAAGGCAAATGGATTGCGGATAATGCTTACAGATTTGGTTTTATTGTCAGGTATCAAAAAGAAAAAGAAGATATCACAGGTTATAGTTATGAACCTTGGCATTTACGGTATGTAGGAAAAGCTGCTGCCGCAGAGATTTTCACTAAAGGTCTTTGTCTTGAAGAGTTTTTTGAAGAACAAAAATAACATCATAAAAAAGAATCTTTTATTTGCAGATGTTACTGATTTGTCGGTTGGCTTATTTATGAGTTGCTTTTGTTTTTTTCTTTGTAGTCGAGAAAAGAGGTAGATATGTCAAAAAGAACGTTAACAATTTTATTATCAATTGGATTTGTATTTATATCATTATCATGTGTCTCAACATCGGTTTATAACAATCAAAATAGAGATGTTGTAACAGAACGGTTAGAAATTAATAGCGCAGAAGGCTCTATTGCTGTTGTAATTCAACACCCGTCATTGTTAGAAAATGAAAAATGTCCTGTAGTTGTTCTTATGCATGGATTTGCTTCCAGTAAAGAAAATCCACTCATAAACAATCTTTCCAGAAAACTTCTCTTAAATGGGGTAGCTGTTATCCGTTTTGATTTTAATGGTCATGGGCAAAGTTACGGTAGTTTTCAAAATATGACTATTTTATCTGAGGTCAAAGATGCTAAGGCAGTTTTGCTGTATGTTCAGTCGCTTCCATATGCTGAAGAAATTGCTTTGGTTGGGCATTCTCAAGGTGGAGTTGTTGCGTCCATTCTTGCAGGTGAACAGAGCAGTATTGTAAATAGTCTTGTTCTATTTGCGCCAGCAGCAATGCTGGAGCAGCAGGCTAAAGATGGAAGGCTTCTTGGTGTTGAGTTTGATCCTGAAAATATTCCTGATTATATCAGGGTTTATAATCATAGGTTGGGACGAAAATATATTTTAGAAGCTCAAAATCTGAATATATATTCCAGTGCTTCTTCTTATAAAGGCCCTGTCTGTCTTCTTCATGGAAAATCAGACAGGGTTGTACCTTTTTCTTGTAGTGAGAACTACCATGAAATTTATCAGAATAGTGAGCTTTATTTGATAAAAGGTGAAGATCATGGTTTTAGAAGGCATCGTAATAACGCAACTGATATTGCTCTTAATTTTTTACTAGAAAACTTATTTTAATTTTTTTTGATAAAATGTTTTATATATGAACTATAATGGTAACTAAA
>JAQQAK010000467.1 GCA_028527945.1 Spirochaetaceae bacterium | reverse complement strand
TCAATAGTTAGTAAGGATATCCCAATTAAAAAACAATTTACATCTGATAAAGGAAAACTTCATATACTCAAATATTTAGGAGAAAACTTCTATTTTTCTCTTATTACTTTTACAACAATTGGATATGGTGATATAAAACCTGTAGGTTGGTTAATTCAAGCTATTGCAGGAATAGAAGGCCTTTTAGGTGCGCTCTTAATGTCTTTATTTTTAGTAACAGCAGCAAAAAAAGTTCTTTGGTGATATACATTTTCAAATAATTTTGACATAGAAAAAGAGCTATTCTGGGTTAGTCAAAATTTCAATCTTCATCATGATCGGTAAACAACTCAACCCAAACAGGATAATGATCTGATAATGCTAATTCAGTACCTTTCCTTGTATCAGAACCTTCACAAATAGTTACATCGTAATAATCTTTAAAGATTAAAACTCCCCAGTTGTTTGTATAGTCAGAGGACATTGAACTTGTCATTTGTATTCGATCATAAGTATAATCATTTGAAGCAACTGTGGTATCAGCGCTATTAGGAATACCAGTAATGTAACCATCAAATCCATTAAGGACTAAGCTATCGTATTGCCCTTCAATATAATAGTCTCCATCTGCATTAAAATCACCAAGGCAAACAACATCCTCTTCAGAGTATTGTTCAATAAGTTCTGAAACAGAAGTATATAAAGCAGGAATCTCGAACGCTGCAAAAGAGGGGCTTGTGTGAATAGTTATTATTGTAAAATCTAAATTACCATCAATTGACTCAAACTCTGCAATTAAAGGAGGATAAACAAAATCTTGATTTCCAGAATAAATCTCATAAGAAATCAACTCAATTTTATCAGTTCTATATATATATGCATATTGATCTCCGTGAATAAATGCATACATTTCAGTCCCAGCAATATTGTTAACTTCACTAACGTAAGATTTTAGTATTTTTTCGCAAGTTTCATAGCTTGATTTTGAAGAATTTGAACCGACTTCTTGCATAGCTAAAATATCAAATCGTGTAGCAATATCTGCCAAGACTTCAAGAGTATTATGCCGGCCAATTTTTGTGGTCCCTAAAACATTTACATTAAATGAAGCCACCTTTATTGTCTGATCTGTATCATTTGCAACTATGATATTGGGAATAGAAAGTATTAGAAAGATGATGATAGCCAGCTTAGTGGTCGCATTACTATTTTTTTTGTCAAAAAAAGACATATAAAAATCCTTTTATTTTTATTACTAATGCAAGTATATAGCTATACTAGCGTTTTTTATTAGTAATATTTTTTCATTATTAATTTATTTCTTCAATATATATAAATTTATAAATGTGTAATATTTTTGATAAAACATAGAAAAACTCTAAGAATAACCAAGGTATAAACTTTGTTCAGAAATTCCTAAGTTCCTAAATCAGTGTAACTTAAAAAAATACTTTATCTCTAAAAGAAATAAGTTTATTATGATCAAGAAAAAAATAAACATTTTATACGCATGTATTTCATGCATATATAAACGAGTTATAGGAAATCGTGCCTACATTGATTATGAATAAGAAAGAATTGAAACAAACATATATAGAAGCTCAATTTTTTGAATCAGCATTTGAGAAATCAATTGAATGGGCGATAACTCAAATTGAAAATGGAACTGATGATATGAATATTAATATCTTAGCAGGTCTGGAACCCAATAACTATTTTGAAATAAAGGAATATATTGAAAATATTCTTGATGAAGAATTAACTGTTTCAAAAGAGGATTTGGAAGAGTGGGCCGGACAATATATTATTGAGCTTAAGAAACTTTTTATTGATCAAGTTATCGATATTTGGAAATTGGATGAAAAAATCTCAAGACTATACTATAAACTGGATTACCCAAATTGGATGGTTATGCTTGCCAGAAATTGTGAATACGCAACTGATGTTGAGCCATTTGAGAAACCTTTTGAAGATGAATTAGAATATATTACAGAGCTTTGGACAAAATATCCTGAGTATTCAGATTTCATTGAGAACTATAAAAGGGAGATTTCAAATACTCATGATTATAAATAGCCGCAGGCCGGCACGACTTCCTATAACAGGGTTTATATGCGGCGCCTTCGGCTTGGGCTACGCCACATTTTTGCGTTGCAAAAACGTCATATAAACCCGAAACGTTATGTTCAATGCCTGGCTTAAGAGTTTTTTAGTCCTCGGCCATCCGTGGCCGAGGGGGAATGGAGAATAGAAATGTTTAAAACAGTAGAATACACCATTTGGGACGAAAAAGTTGATTTTCATTCTGCAATAAGAAATATTGAACATCAAATTAGGAAAGAATTTAAACTAATACGAGCTCTTGATGGTCATCGGAAATGGGATAATAGTTTCCATATTAGAGTAGATAACCTTGAACGATATGTCTGTGACTCACCCAAAGAATTTCTTGATGTTTTGGAAAAGCATTCAGATTTTCAAAGTTTTAGTTGGCATTATTGTATGAAAAAGAGAATCTTTAATTTAGGTCGATATGGAATTGGAATAGATTTCAATTTACGTAGTATAGAAGTTTCTGCTCATTCGTCAGAATTGTCATTTATTGAGAGAGCAATAAAAATTGTCCAAGATGAATTAAAACTAAGAAAACCTGAACTTATAGATGATGATGGATTTAGAAGAAAAATGCTTAATCCATCAATTTTTGTATCTCGTCATTTTGATGATGGAGCAAATGAATATTATTATAAAGTTTCAAATTTTTTCAATCAACTAGGTTTTTCTGTTACCCAAGGAGAGGAATATACTTCTCAGTCTATACCTGAGAAGGTAAAACATAGAATGGAAGCCCAAGATATTATAATCGTAATAGTTTCCGGTCAACGCGATCATGATTGGCTTATTGCTGAAATTGGATTTGCATTTGGTAAAGATAAGCATTTAATTATACTCAAGGAGGAGAATTCTGTTTTTAATCCGACAATGCTTGGAAAAGATTTGGAATTCATATCGTTTAAGCCTGAGTGTATAGAATCAGTTTTTACAAGTATATTAAGAGAATTTCGTTCTATTGGGATAAAAGGTTTGTTTTATTAATCATTGTTTAAAAGTACATCCATGTACTTTTAAAAACTATTCCAGACCAGCCAGGCACTAAACATAACGAAGCTGTCGCAAAAGGCTAAAACTTATCCAATAGACGTAAAATTAGACAAGAATCCACCTTTTCTTTATACAGGTTCTATCTTAATGAGCA
>JAQQAK010000466.1 GCA_028527945.1 Spirochaetaceae bacterium | reverse complement strand
ATTATAAAATATTCTAGCAGAGAAATTGAAAAAGAAGATCTTAACACTATTATTAACACCAGTTTATTTACATCGTTTCAGAATAAAAACGAAAGCTGTCATTTCAGTGTTGTTTGTTCACAGGAATGTATTACAAAAATTAACAGCATAATAAAAAAAGATGGTGAAGACGTTTTTATGGGAGCTCCGGTTGTTATAATTATTTCTTCTTCAAAATCAGATTCTTCAGCACAAGAAAAATGTATTGAAGCAAGTAAAACAATGGCTCTTGCAGCACATTCTTTAGGTATTGCATCTTACATTATTGAAGATTTTTCAACTTTGAAAAACAGCAGTAAATTAAATGATTGCCAACAAGAACTAATGATTCCGGAAGACTTTGTCCCGTATGAGGGAATAGTTTTAGGTTATAAAGCTGATAGCGAACCTTATTTTTCAGAACAAATTTCAGACAATATAACCTATATATATTAAATTGTGGGATAAGTTAAGTTCTCAGGCTTTATAACTTCAAGAACTTCTGTTAGAAATTTCCTGGACTCATAATTTGCCATTGAAAGATTATGGCTAAGGTAGTTTCCACACTCCTCAGGAGCGGTTCCGGGAATCTCCCCCTTAAAATCAGCCATAAAAGAAAACATTTGTTTCATAATATCTACAATATCTGAAGATTCAAGTTTGCCTTTAAAAAGAATGTAACAACCTGTACGACACCCCATAGGCCCCAAATAAACAGTTTTCTCAGCCCAGTCCTTATCATTGCGCAAGAAAGTGGCGCCTATGTGCTCAATGGTATGCAAAACCGGAACATCAAGAACTGGTTCATTATTAGGTTCTTTCATACGGATATCGAAAGTTGTTATATACTCTTTACCTATAGTATCTATTCTTGATACATAAAGGCCTCTCTTTAATTTTGTGTGGTCAATTGAAAAACTTGGTATTCGCTCCATATTTATACTCCTTAGTTCTCTAAAGATTTTCCTATTACTTCTAAAAGGTTCAGTACTAAAGATACTGAATTTCCGGCGGTTTCTTCCATAGACTGATTATAAACCTCATGACTTTCTTCAGCATCAACAAGATCCGAAATAGATCGAATAATAACAAAAGGTACTTTAAAAATGAAGCAGCTTTGTGCTATTGAGGCTCCTTCCATTTCTACTGCCATGACTGATGGAAATAATTCTCTGATTCTCTTAACCTGTTCTTCTGTATGAATAAAAGAATCTCCAGAAAGAATCTGCCCTTCAAAGATTTTAATATCTTTATCAGTTATTGTGGCACCGCATAAAGTTTCTTTTAATTTTTCATCAGGATAAAACGCAGAAGGCATTCCGGGAACCTGACCATACTCATAATTAAATATTGTGGTGTCTACATCATGATGTCTAACTTCAGAGGATACTACAATATCGCCAACTCTAAGCTTATCTGAATCAAAACCACCTGCAACACCCGTATTTATTATATAATCAGGTTTATACTTTTCAATTAAAAGAGAAGTTCCTACTGCCGCGTTTACTTTTCCAATACCGCAAAGAGAAACAATAATGTTTACTCCATGTAATGTTCCTGAATAATATTTAAATGTTCCCAAAGAGAGCTCTTCGTAATCATTCATTAATGTTAAAAACTTATCCATTTCTTCCTGCATTGCTGCAACAATTCCAATTTTCATAAATGCTCCGTAAATCTTATTTTTATTGAAGTTTTCTTAACAAATATTATTTAATTCAGACGCTATTTAAAGACCTCAGTATAATAATATTTCTACTCGAGTTCTACCGCAGTTCCGTATACAAGAAATTCTGCGGCGCTTTGCATCATACTTGTTGTTGTAAATCTTAAACCAATAACAGCATCCGCGCCAAGAGCCTCAGCGTCTTCAATTATTCTATCAAGAGCCTGCTCTCTGGACTCTGCCATCATTTTTGTATAATCAGTAATTTCTCCGCCAACTATATTTTTAACCCCAGCTCTTATATCTTTCCCAATATGCCGCGCGCGAATAGTGTTTCCACGAACAAGTCCTACAACCTTTTTTATTTTCCTGCCCGGAACAGTTTCTGTTGTCACAAGAATCATTTCATTACATCCTTATATTTATCAGTTTTCGATTCACGCAACCGATCTATAATAGTCGTTATAAAAATAATTATAACAGATACTGCTGAAGCAGTAACTACTATCTTCACAAAAAGGTTTTCATCAGGACTTTTAAAAAAAGTAAACAGGGTATAGGCAGCAAGAAGCAGCCAGGAGCCAATAAATAAAACAATGGCTATTCTGTTAAAAAAACGCCTTCCGGGCCGCTTCTCCAAAGCATTAAACCATTCTTCATTTTGAGCAGAGCCCTTTATTCCTGTAAGTTTCTTTCTCAACTTCAAAAGTTCTATATATTCATTTCGACAATTATAGCAGGATTCAATATGATTCATAAGTGGAGCAATTTCTTCTTCTTCAAGTTCATCATCAATCAACATCTGACACTTTATCTTTGCGTCTTCACAGTTCATGTTTTCCCCCTGTCATTAGTTTTTCTTTTAGCATCTTTCGTGCATTAAAAAGTCTGGACATAACAGTGCCTCTCGGTATTCCAAGGATTTCAGCCATTTCATCATAAGAGCATTCATCATAATGCTTTAAAATAATTATATCCCGGTATTTTTCAGGAAGAGCCAGTACTGCTGCTTTTATTTCAGAACGAGATTCAGATTTAAGAATCTCTTCTTCAACGGCAGCTTTAGCAGGTGTTAATTCCGGAAACTCCAACCCCATCTCAGAGTTTGATTTACGCTTTACTTTATTTATACATAGATTTCTGGTGATCCTAAAAAGCCATGGAAAAACCGGGCGTTCAGGATCCAGATTCTTGTAATTTTTCCAAGCTCTGGTAAAAACCTCCTGAGTAATGTCCGCCGCGTCTTCTCTGCTGCCTAAAAATCTTAATGCTGTATAATAGACTCTACGATCATAGGCTCTATACATAGCAGAAAATGCTTCATTTTCTTTCATAACTATATACTACACCTTTTCGAAAAAAATATTCATTTTTCTTTACTGATATTGCATTATGAATATCGGCATGATAAAATTCCATACTATGCAAAAAGCATTATTTCTGCCTCTTAAATTTATTGCGTTCTTCTTTTTAGCAGTTATCATCATGCTGTTTTTTTGCATGATACAATACTGGACAAATTCGTTCTCTCCAACTGGAGAAAACTCGATAAAACTGCTTCAAAGACTTCCAGACGCATTGTCAATTATTATTTTTCCTGCAACGTCTATAGCCTTATTAATGGCATTCTTTCATTATAGAAAAAGATCTTCTGGTATTGCTGCAGTTACCATTACAGGGATATTAATTTTTTTGGTTATTTTCTTTGGTTATAAAGTGACTTCACTCTTTAACACAGATTCTGCTTCAACCTACCCAAAACCATTTGCAAAACAAACAATACATATAACAGATGACTATATAATATATACAGATAACGTTTCAACAACAATTGATGGGTCAGAATTAGCGGAAGGAGTCATGGTAAAAGACAGGAACAATAGTTCTGACAGTTTTAAATACTACCCAAACGCAAAGCTATCAAAACAAGACAAACCAGAACTTTTAATAGATAAAAACCAAAAAATCGATATAGCTCCAGCAAATCCTGTGTTTTTTACATCATTTTATCCCGGAAAATTTTTAGAAAATATAATAAACAACACTCGAT
>JAQQAK010000465.1 GCA_028527945.1 Spirochaetaceae bacterium | reverse complement strand
TACCTCCGGCATCAAGAACCAGAACTGGTTTATTTGAAGGAATAGAATTATCATCTTCTATAAATGTAGGAAACATTGGGATACTTGACTCAGTCTCAAGACCTTTTTCCATTTCTTTTATAAAAACATCAATATCTCGCTGAAAATCATATTCGTCCAAAGTTAACATATTAGATTTTAAAAATTGTTCAAGATTAAACTCTTCTGCTTTCATAGTCCTTCCTTTTAAGGTATAATAGAAAATCTTTAGAAACTTATACATATAAACAAAAGTTTTATATGTAAATGCATAAAATATGGACAACATTTTAACTTTTAACAGAGTATTAAGTTGTCTGTTTTTCGCTGCAACAAAGCGGTTCTTTTAAAGACTTTCAATAGTATACTTATTTTTTAGTTAATGGAAATAGGTTACCTATTAAGCTTTCTGCAAAAATATTTTATTTTTAAGAAAGATTTGAAATTATAAAAACATTGAAGGATGTTGATAATTTTATTTACGTATAATAAATCACAACTTATTATACTATATATAATTACTTGTAGTTTTAATTTATTGCTTCAAAAGCTTTGAAAGCAGCCATGATATTTATTATTTAAGGAACTTTATACCATGCCGTCACAATCAGATGTAGCAAAACTTGCCAATGTATCTTTCATGACAGTATCAAGAGTAATAAACGGCAAAGGTAATGTCAAAGAAGACACACGTATAAAAGTACTAAAAGCCATAGAAGAGCTTGGATACTATCCTAACGCGGCAGCGAGAGCTCTTAATAATAATAAAACAGACGGAATTGGTATTATTATACCTTATGCTGAGTTTATGACAGCAGCACCATATTTTCTAGACCTCATAACAAGTCTTGAAAAAAACATTGATGAAATGGGTTATCACCTGATTTTCAAATTTCCGTCATCTATTAAAAGCGCTGCTGATTATTCAAACCTTTATATGGAGCGAAAAGTTGACGGCCTAATTGTACTTGCTCCTTCAGTTGATCAATGGCTGTTAAAAAGACTTACCAAAGATAACGTTCCATCAGTTGTCGTATACGGAAGAGATGATGAGCTTGACATCAACTATGTAGACGCTGATAACTATAATGGCATAAAAAAAATAGTTAACTATCTTTTATCTCTTGGACATACACATATAGGCATGCTGACAGGAAGCACTACCCTTATTTGTGGACGTGATAGAATAAGCGGATACGTTGATGCTTTAAAAGAAAATAAAATGCAACTTGACAGACAGCTCATTTACTATGGAAACTGGGAACCGGAAAGTGGGATAAAAGCATTTAATTATTTCTTTAATCTAAAAACCCCTCCAACCGCAATAATAGCATCAAATGATCATATGGCCCTGGGAGTCATGAAAGAAGCAGAAAGAAATGGTTTAAAGATTCCACGAGATCTCTCAATAACAGGATACAATGACATTCTATACTCCCAATATTTGACGCCTTCGCTTACAACAATGAGGCAGCCTCTTGAAAAGATAGGTAAACTTGCTGTAAAACTCTTGATAGAAGCTATAGAGAATCCTGATAAACCAAAAGAACATATAATGATGGATACAGAATTTATTATAAGAGAATCATGCGCAGCCCCAAGAAAAGAACTTAATTTAAAACTAAAACCTTTAGATCCTCTTGAACAACCTAATTTAAGAGTTGGTATAGTTTATCCTCATCCTGAATTTGGTAAAAGCAATAAAAACATATGAGAAACTTATTAAAGCCTGTTTTAATAACAGGAATGAAACACTGTGGAAAATCTTCTGTCGGAAAGCAATTATCCGAAATCTTTAATATTTCATTTTATGATATGGACAGTCTTCTGGAAGACATCTATCAGAAAGAAAACTCAAAAAAATTATCTTCCAGAGAAATATACAAAGAAGGGCGTGATGTTTTTCAAAACTATGAGAAAATAAGCGCAGAAAAACTTTCACTGAAATCTGAAAACAGTATTTTAGTATCTGCCGCGGGAGGTGGATTGTGTGATAATGAAAAGGCTGTAAAAATTCTTAAACCATCCTTTTTATTTATCTACATAGAAGAAAAAGCAGATATTTTATTTGAACGTATAATAGCAAAGGGAATTCCTGCCTTTTTATCACCAGAAAACCCTTATAAAGATTTTCTTGAACTTTATAAAAAGCGAACAAATATTTATAATAGCCTTTCAGATATAAAAATATCTGCGTGCGGGAAAAATATCCCAGAACTTTGCGTGTTAACAGCAAATAAACTTGTGGAGGAAGACTATGCCAGGTAATACTTTTGGTAAATCATTTTCAATTACAACTTTTGGAGAATCTCATGGTATAGCTGTTGGAGTAATAATCGACGGACTTCCACCTGGAATAGAAATCAGTGAAGAAGAAATCCAAATTGAGATGAACCGCCGAAAACCGGGACAATCAAGCGTAACAACTCCTCGAAAAGAAAGCGACAAGGTAACAATTGTGTCTGGTATTTTTGAAGGAAAAACAACTGGAACACCTTTTACTGTTATCCTCTACAATAGTGACGCAAGACCCTCTGCATACGATAATATCAAGGATCTTTTTAGACCAGGTCACGCTGATTTTACCTATTTTAATAAATATGGAATAAGAGACTATCGAGGTAGCGGCCGTGCGTCTGGAAGAGAAACTGCCGGAAGAGTAGCCGCAGGCGCGGTAGCAAAAAAAATGTTATCTGAAAACAATATTACAATAAAGGCCTACACACTTGAAGCTGCTGGAATCAGGTGTGGTGAAATAGATCTTGATATCATTGAAGATAACGCTATGAGAGCTGCCGATAGCAAAGCTGCTGAAGAAATGATAAAAAAGGTAGAAAAACTTGCCGAAGAAGGAAACTCTGCCGGAGGTATTGTCGAATGTGTTATAAAAAATGTCCCCACAGGGCTTGGAGAGCCAGTCTTTGATAAAATTGATGCAGACCTTGCAAAAGCAGTAATATCTCTTGGCGGTGTAAAAGGCATAGAGTTCGGAGCCGGTTTTGAAGCATCCAAAATGCTTGGGACTGAACATAATGACTGGATGGATAAAAACGGTTTTAAAACTAATAACGCTGGCGGTATTATAGGCGGAATAACAACCGGCTGTGATATAGTTTTCAGAATTGCTGTAAAACCAACATCTTCTATTGAGCAAGCGCAAAAAACCATAGATATTAACGGGAATGAAAAAGAAATTATCACAACAGGAAGGCATGATCCCTGCCTAACTCCAAGAATTGTCCCTGTAGTTGAATCGATGGCCGCAATAACAATTGCAGACCATCTGCTAAGATACAGGGCTCAAGGAAAAGCATAATATTTATCAGCTTAGAAGATAACCTCTATCGATAACAATATTTTCTCCTGTAATTGCCTTGGCCATATTTGAGGCCAGAAAAACTACAGCATCAGCAACATTTTCAGGCTGAACAAGCGTAGATTTACCATCTTTTAATTTTAAGGGATTTCTTTGTTCTACCATTTCTGCTAATGGCGCCGAACCTGAACGAAGACTCTTGGAGTCAACCAAGCCAGGAGATATAGAATTTACTCTTATACCCAAGCCCCCAATTTCGGCGGCAAGAGATTTTGTATAAGAATAAACAGCTCCCTTTGACGCGTCATAATGAGCAGTCTGCCCAAAGCCAGGGTGAAGAGCGTTGATGCTTGCAGTGTTTATAATACAACCTTGGCAGTCTTCTCCGGACAGATCTGACTGTTCTTTCATTAGTTTTACAGCTTCTCTACAACATAAAAATGTGCCAGTCATATTTATTCCAAACAGCTTCTGCCAGTCTTCTTCAGATAAGTCTGTCTGCTGGCTTAAGGTAAAAATTCCAGAATTATTCACAAGAATATCTACACGGCCAAAACGTTCATCGTTTTTTATCTTTTGAAAAAGTTCCACAACCTCTTTCTCACAGCTTAAATCTGCTTTAAAAATACCACAAACTCCACCTGAAGCTGTTATTTCTTTTTCAAGCTTTAGAGCCTTTTCATCTGAAGAGTTATATATAATTACCGTTTTAACACCTATTGAGGCAAACTTTATACTAATTGAAGCGCCGATATTCACTGCCCCACCGGTTATTACTGCTGTTTTTCCTAAAAGACCAAGCCCTTTACCAAGAACTCTGTCCAACATTTTTTCTGTAGAGTTTGAATTATCTACGCTCATATAAAATCCTTTATCAAATCTGCATATCCAGAATATTCAGCCATCAATTTTTCAATATTAGGAAATTTTATTGAATCATCATTATAAGGAGGAGATGTTGTAGTTCCAACAAGCGCCCAGCTTCCACCATCAATTAGTCTTGTACTTTGCCAGATACCTGAAGGACAAACTAACTGAGGTAATTCTCCTTCATTTATTTTTGATCCAATTAAAAATACTTCAGCAGTGCCATCAGGTTTAAGCTGAATTTGTTTCAAAGAATCTCCAGCGTAAAAATGCCAGACTTCATTGACATCAAGAATATGTAGAGCTGACCAGCTATCCTCTGTAACAAGATAATATATCGCTGTACCATCTTCACTCGCCCATGTCTGTCTAAAAAAACCACCTTCACCTTCAAGAGGTATCAGGTTTAAATTATTTATAACATCAATTGCTTTTAGCTTATTCATAAAATAACTATACCATGAATATAGCCAAAGCTTACAGACCACCTCTATTGACGCTGAGTGCTAACTTTTGTATCCTCTTTGCATGTTAGACCTAAAATATATCAAAGAAAATGCGGATGCTGTAAAAAAGAACGTTGCAGACCGTTTTATGAATGTTGACGTAGATCTTGTTATAGAACTCTATGACAAACGCAACAGCCTTATAACCCAAATTGACGACTTAAGACAAAAGCGAAACGAGAACGCCAAAAAGATGAAGGGCCCCATGGAAAAAGATGAGCGGCAAAAGCTCATTGATGAGGGAAAACAGCTTAAAGAAGACATAGCTTCTATTGAATCAGAACTCAATTCAGTTGAGAGCAATCTTAAATCTGAAGCTTCAAAAGTTCCAAACATGGCTCACCCTGATGCTCCTGTTGGAAAAGAAGATAAAGATAATCTAGAAATAAAACGCTCCGGAACTGTTCCTGAATTCAGTTTCAAACCTAAAGATCATATTGAACTTGCTACAGCTTTGGATCTTATTGATTTTGACACCGCAGCAAAGGTTTCTGGGCCAAAATTTTATTACCTTAAGAATGAAGCAGTAATACTTGAAATGGCTCTTACCAGATACGCAGTTGATGTAGTAATGAAACATGGTTTTACTCCAACAATTACACCTGATGTAGCAAAAGAAGAAATTCTTGAAGGTATAGGTTTTAATCCAAGAGGAGCAGAATCTAACATTTATACAGTTCAGGATACAGGAACCTGTCTTGTTGGTACTGCCGAAATAACTCTGGGCGGATACCATTCTGATAAAATTTTTAGTAAAGAAGAACTTCCAATAAAAATGGCAGGTATTTCACATTGTTTTAGACGCGAAGCAGGTGCTGCCGGTCAATACTCAAAAGGTCTATACAGAGTTCACCAATTCTCAAAAGTAGAAATGTTTATATTCTGTAAACCAGAAGACGCAGACGACTTTCATGAAGAAATAAGATCAATTGAAGAAGAAATATTCAGTGGACTTGATGTCCCTTTCAGAGTTGTTGATACCTGTACAGGTGATCTTGGAGCCCCTGCTTACAGAAAATATGATCTTGAAGCATGGATGCCCGGCCGCGGTGACAGTGGAGATTGGGGAGAAATAACATCAACATCAAACTGTACTGATTATCAAGCCAGACGACTTGGAATTCGTTTTAAAGATGATGACGGCAAAAATAAGCATGTTTACATGCTCAATGGAACTGCAATAGCACTTTCTCGTGGATTAATTGCAATCATAGAAAACTTTCAAACCGAAGACGGTTCAATAAGAATTCCAGAAAAACTTGTTCCATACACAGGCTTTGATATTATCAAGAGCAAATAATTATAAACAGAGGTTCTTTCAGGAGCCTCAATTTTTCAATTTTGCAGTTAATCTATGATATTAGACTACTGCGTTTCAGGAGTATTTTATGTACAGCTCTGCCCTTCTTACAGATCTTTATGAATTGACAATGATGCAGGGATATTTCTTTAAAAAAAACAATCCTGATGTTGTTTTTGAAATGTTTTTCAGAAGAAATCCTTTTAAGGGAGGCTATACAGTTTTTGCCGGCCTGGAACCTCTGTTAACAAGACTTTCCAATCTACATTTTGATAATGATGATATAGAATATCTTAAAGGAACCGGTATTTTTAAAGACAGCTTTTTAAATTATCTAAAAGATTTTAAATTTACCGGTGATATTTTTTCTGTAGATGAGGGAACTATTGTTTTTCCCGGAGAACCTCTTATAACAGTAAAAGCAAATCTAATGGAAGCTCAGCTTATAGAGAGCTTTCTTTTAAACACAGTAAATTTTCAGACTCTTATTGCTACAAAATCTTCAAGAGTTTATTCAGCAAGCTCAGAAGGCATGATAATGGAATTCGGCCTTAGACGGGCACAGGGAATTGACGGTGCATTATCAGCTGCCAGAGCATCATATATAGGTGGCGCATCCGCGACATCTAACACTCTGGCAGGAAAACTCTATGATATACCAGTTTCAGGAACAATGGCACACTCATGGGTGATGAGTTTTGATTCAGAACTTGAATCATTCAGAAAATACGCAGAGATTTACCCTAGCAACGCAATATTTTTAATCGACACCTATGACAGTCTGGGAAGCGGTATAGAAAACGCAATAATAGTAGGAAAAGAGCTGAAAGCCAAGGGATATAATTTTGGCGTTCGAATAGATAGTGGAGATCTTCAATACCTGAGCGAAGAAATTAGAAAGCGACTTGATGCAGAGGGTTTGCCTGACGCGTTTATAGCAGTATCAAATGATTTGAACGAGCATATAATCAGACAGCTTGTAAGAGACGGTGCACCAATTAATTCTTGGGGAGTGGGAACACAGCTTGTTACAGGAGGAGACGATTCATCTCTTACAGGAGTATATAAAATTGTTGCTAAACAACAGGGTGATAAATTAGTACCAACAATTAAACTTTCCAATAATCCTGAAAAAACAACAAATCCTGGATTTAAACAGGTTTACCGATTTTATGACAAGAATGATTCA
>JAQQAK010000464.1 GCA_028527945.1 Spirochaetaceae bacterium | reverse complement strand
AAGACGAAACAGACCGTTTAACAGAATAGATGAAAAAACCATGCTTGTTCTAGTTTCTCAGTTAGCAAATATACTTGAGAACGCCAGATCTTTTTATTCAGATAGTATTCACACAACCCTTGAAGAATCCTATGCGTCTCTTGAATTCAACAATCAAATCCTTTTACAGGGAACAGGAACCTCTCCTGGAATGGCCTTCGGAGAAAGCTTTATTCTTGACAGAAAAAGAAGCTTTACTGAACTTAGAAGAAAAAGGTTCCAACGAATTTATTCATTTCAGGAATTGATGGATGCTATAAAAGAAACTGAAAACCAGCTTTTAGAACTTCAAAAAAATGTAGAAGAAAACCTTTCAGACAGCGCGTCTCTTATATTCACCTCTCACCTTTTAATGTTAAAAGATAAGAGCTTTCTAGCAGAAATAGAGAAACTTGTAAAAACCGGAATCAATCCTCCGGCAGCACTTTTAAATGTATCTGACAATTATATTAGAATTTTTTCTGAAAGTGACAATCAGTTTGTGAAAGAAAAAATTGATGACCTTGAAGATCTTGTCCAGAGAATTATATCAAATTTGTGCGGAGATTCTGTTGCAACAATGAACGCAGCCAATAAGGTTGTTGTAGCCAAGAAACTTTATCCATCAGACATACTTACCATGTCATCACTGAAAATTGCCGGAATACTAATGGTTGCAGGAGGTGTAACAGCTCATATTTCTATTTTGGCACAATCATTAAAAATACCGCTGGCAATAATAGATTTTACAGATCTTATGAAAAGCAAAACTCCTGTTCCAATTGGACTGGATGGTAATTCCGGCAAGATTTGTATAAACCCTAATACAGAGATTCTTGAAGAGTTTAATACTTTACAGAAAGAACGAAAACCTGAAGGGGTTGAAGTTCTTTCAGAACGAACCTCAACTCAATGCGGCAAAAGAATTCAGCTACTGACTAACATAAATCTTATTCCTGACCTTGAAGAGGCTGTAAGGATAAACGCTGAAGGAGTAGGTTTATACCGAACAGAATACCCATTTTTACTTAGAGATTCTTTTCCGACAGAAGAAGAACAATATTTGGTTTACAGCAAGATTATTGAAAAATCAGGAGATCTGCCTGTAACATTCAGAACTTTGGATGTCGGAGGCGATAAAGTTCTATCATATTACCGCGATTACACAGAAGAGAATCCGTTTCTGGGTCTAAGGTCTATACGTTTTAGTCTTCAAAACCCGAGAATTTTCAAACAACAAATAAGAGCTATTCTCAGAGCGGCCGGAGACAAAAGAATAAAACTAATGTTTCCAATGATCTCAACAATAGAAGATCTAAAAACGGCAAAAGAATTTGTTCAGCAGGCTATTGAGGAGCTTCAGGATGAAGGCTATAAAATAACAAAACCGGAAATTGGTGCGATGATTGAAATCCCTTCAATAGTGTTAATTCTGGATCACGTTTGTGAAGAAGTAGATTTTCTTTCAATTGGAACAAACGATTTCATACAATACATGCTTGCTGTAGACAGAAATAATGAGAAATTGAAAAATTATTATACACCACATAATCCATCAATTTTGAGAAGTTTAAAAACCATATCAGATATAAGCAAAGAAAATAATATAGAATTAACAGTTTGTGGAGAAATGGCTCATCAAAAAGAATACATTCCATTCCTGCTTGGAATTGGAATAGAAAAACTTAGTGTATCTACACCGTACTTATATAGAACACAAAAGATTATTAATAATATAAGAATGGATGAGGCACAATCTTTAGCAGATGAAATTCTGTCTTACAGCTCTATTTATGAGATTGAGAGAAGTCTTGGTATAATGTAAAATACATAATATGGATATTTTACAAAAAGAATTTAAATTAAAGCCGAAGGCCCGCGGCTTTCATCTTATAACTTCAGAAATAGAGTCTAATCTTCCAGATTTAAAAAATATACAGGCAGGTATGGCTTTTATCCATATAAAGCACACATCAGCATCACTTACAATAAATGAAAACGCGGATCCTGATGTTAGAACTGATATGGAATCTATTTTTAACAATGTTATTCGTGAAAATGAAAAATGGTACACTCATACCCTTGAAGGATCTGATGACATGCCTGCTCACGCAAAAAGCTCAATACTCGGCTGTCAGCTTAATATTCCAATAACAAATGGAAGGCTGAATCTTGGAACATGGCAAGGCATATACCTATGTGAACATAGAAATCGCGGCGGCGCTCGAAAAATTGTTGTAACTATAATTGGTTCATAAAAGGGTTCAATCTTTTAATTTTTCATAAATTGCGTTAAAACTAATACGGTGTTTAATTAAAAGTTCTACAAGCATCGGTTCAAAATGAGTGCCGGAATGTTCTCTAAGATATTGAATAGTTCTTGCTTCAGAAAATGCCTCTTTGTATGGACGTTTACTTCGAAGCGAATCATAAACATCAGCAACAGCGCATATTCTTGCAGATAATGGAATATCAGGACCAGATAAACCTTCAGGATACCCAGAGCCATCATATTTCTCATGATGATTTTTTGCTATCTCAGCTGCGAGCTCTAGTGTGGAACGGTTTTTTAGAATATTGTATCCAAGATCTGTATGGGTTCGCATTATTTCAAATTCTTCAAGTGTTAATGAACGAGGAGCTCTTAAGATTTCATCAGGAATACCGACTTTTCCAATATCATGCATGGGGGCAAAAATTCTGATATCATCACAGAACTTCCTTGATTTCCCTAATTTTCTGGCCAGTAAATAACAATACTCACCTATACGTTTCATATGCTTACCAGTTTCACTGTCACGATATTCTGCAAGACTGGCTATTGCGTTATAAGTATCAATTCTTATCAGCTCTTCTTCTTTTCGTTCTTCAGATATATCAAAACCTGTAATAACAAAAGAGTCCTTTTCGCCGTCCATATCCTTTAACGAACTAATAAAAACAAGCAGCCACTTAACTTCGCCCTTTTTGGTTTGACTGATCAAAACGCCTTCCCAAAAGCCTTCTTTTTGATAAAGCAAATCTGCTTCAATCTTGGCAAAAAGGTTCTGATATTGACTCTCGGTATATCCATTATCAAGATAAACACTTTTGTCAGCATTTAGTATTCTGATAGACTGCCCCTGAAGTTCTCCAAGAGTGTAACCATAGAATTTTTCACATTTTTTATTTATATAGTTTATCTCACAGCTTTTATTCATAATAACAAAAGGATTAGGAGCAAATTTTACAACATGATAAAATTTTGTATATTTTTCAATTAAGTTTTCGTTTTCGCTAATATCCTGAATAATTCCAGAAAACTTATATTGAGCATTGTCCTGCTTGTCTATAACACGAAAAACCTTTTGATATACCCAATGTTCCTGATTTGTTACCTCATCAATTATTCTATAATTCAACTCACAAGAAGAGTTTATCTCACCACCCTGCAGAAAAGTACTAAAAAAAGCCCTAACAGATGCTCTATCATCAGGATGTACACAATCTATAACATTTTCATATGAAGGCTTAAAACTTTTTGGATGTTTAGCAAAAATATTGAAGACCTCATCTGACCAATAAAATCTTTCACATCTGCTGTCAAATTCCCAAAGTCCAAAAGGAGAACGCCGAAGAGCCCGGTCAATGTCGTACAATCGTTCTTTAAGATTTAAAGTCCAGTCTTCATTAATCAAATACATATCCGGACTTCAGGATATCATTCCAAGGCGAATCTATGAACAAGTAAAAGATTATTAGAATACGCTATAAACACTTTAATAATACCCAAAATATACGTTATAGTAATGTTTCTTTTGACACTCAGCTGTATCACGGATTATTCTTCATCATAAAAACAGGATTCCACGAATGCGGCTATAATTTCGCATTTTCTATATTATAAAATAGCCTAACCACCAATGGATTAATATTATGAAAGGCGATATAAAAAAAACGGGCTTTGATATTTACAGAAAAGCCTTTGAGGAAAATGATTATGCATTAATCTTGACTAGTTCTAAAGGTTACATAATCGACACGAATAATTCTTTTGATAGGCTTCTTGGCATAGGTAGCTGGGAAGAAATTGTAGGCAGGCATTTTTCAAAATTTATATATTCCTCTTCCCTTAGCAAATCTTTTACTATTGCAATATGTAAAGGTGAAAACTGGAGAGGGCGTTTAAAAGCAATACATACTAATGGAACAATATTCGACGCATACCTGACCGTTTCACTAATAAAAGATAATAATAATGAAATTGTTTACGGATTAGGCACTATTGTCAAAATAACTGAATATCAGGCAGCTTTTTACACAAAAACAGAACACAGAGCTCGTTTTGATTTTCTAACAGAGAAAATACATGATGGGTATTGGCTTGTGGATTCTACAGGAAAGATTATTGATTGCAACTCAAGCGCATGTAAAATGCTTGATTATTCAAAAAAAGAACTGCTGGGGAAAAATGTTTTTGAAATAGATAAAACCAAAAGGACTGAAAACATCAACTACTATTTTGAGCGTATGATAAGAGGTGAAACCATACGCTTTAAGAGCAAACATAATAAAAGAAATGGCGAAAGCATTGATGTAGACATCATAGGAGCCTACAGAAGGTCTCATAAACACTTTATTGGCTCTATTCGCAATATAACCCCTCAAGAACAGCTGGCAGAGCAAATAAGAGAAATGTCACAAACTATAGAATCTTTAAATGAGTCCTTGCAGACATTATTAAATATGAAAAATGTTAAAATTGAAAAACAAGAAAATACAACAACAAGCACTATTCAAAAAATAGTGCTTCCAATGATAAAGCAATTATCAGAACGCTGTGTAAGCAATAAAGAGAACCAAACTAACCAGTTAGAGATTATAAATACAATCAAACTATGCCTTGAGTCTATACAAGCTATTCCTTCTGAATTATCAAAAAAACTGTCAACAACAGAACTCAAGGTTTCACAATTTATTCTTCAAGGTTATTCATCAAAAGAAATTGGTTCTATTATGAATGTCTCAGGTCGGACAGTAGAAAACTACAGGCAATCAATTCGTAAAAAACTGGGGATTATAAATACATCAAAAAGGCTTAGAGATGTACTGGACGAATATTATTCGGAATCACATAATTAATAAAAGGCTCCCGTAAAGGAGCCAATCTTTTATATAAACAGGTTCACATCAGCTTCTTCTGCCGCGGCAAGGTAAGTGGCTACTCCACCAAGCTCAATTCCATCAACAAGCTCTTCTTCCTTAATACCCATTAAATCCATACTCATATTACAGGCAATTAGGGTCGCGCCACCATCAATAGCCTGCTGAATAAGTTCGCCAAGAAGAGGAACATTATTCTTTTTCATAAGCCCCTTAATCATTCCGGCCCCCATTCCACCCATATTCATCTGGGACAATTTAAGATTATCTGCTCCGCGCGGCATCATTCCGCCAAACATCTTGCTAACAAAATCTTTTTTAACCTTCACCTTCTCTGGTTTACGGATAATATTGAGCCCCCAAAATGTAAAGAACATTGTAACTTTTCGCCCCATTGCAAGAGCTCCATTAGCAATAATAAAAGAAGCAATAGCCTTATCAAGATCTCCGCTAAAGCAAACCATGGTTTTATCATTTGCGGAGTTTCCAGTATTCTTTCCTGTACTCAAAGAAGCAACATCAGCAGAAAGATCACCTTTTCGGATTCTGGCTACAATGGCTTTTTCTTTCTTTTCTACACTTAAAAGCGTATTTCCAGTTCTTTTACACCATGACGCTATATCAGACTTAAATCCTGGATCTGTTACATGAACTTCAAGAACATCTCCTTCAGCAATTTCAGCAATCTTTTCATAGACCTTCTTTATAGGGCCTGGACAAGACAACCCGCAGGCATCCAGAACCAAAACGTTTCCTTTATGTATATCAGCCATTTTTGACGCTACCTCCTTAATATCTACAGTTTTAAAACCCGCGTCTGCCGGACCACAAGCGTCAGCCTGACTCCACATGGCAGGATTCCATGTTGCGTAACCTCCGGCAAGATTCTTCACTTCTTTAAAGCCATTCTGAGTCATCATTCTTGCAGCGACATAGGCTCTTACCCCGCTGGCACAGTAGAGAATGTACGATTTAGTTTTATCAAGTTCACCAAGACGGCTTCTAAGCTCGTTTACAGGAATGAACACTGAATGGGGAATCGAGCCAAGCTCAACCTCTTCAGGATCTCTTACATCAAGAAGAACCGCGTCAGAATAATTGTTCAGTTCGTTCCAGTTTACATTTTCAACAATACCTTCAAGCATATTTTCAGCGATAAACCCAGCCATATTGACAGGATCCTTTGCAGATGAATACGGAGGAGCGTAAGCAAGTTCAAGTTCAGTTAAATCATCGATTGTACCTCCCAAACGGATCACAGACGCAAGAACATCTATTCTCTTGTCTACGCCCTCCCAGCCAACAATTTGAGCACCCAAAACCTTCCGGCTTTCTGGCTCAAATATCATCTTCATGGCAAGTGGAAACGCACCGGGATAATAACCAGCATGAGATTTTGAATGGGACATAGTGAAAAGATAGTCTTTGCCGTATTCTTTTCCTGCCGCTTTAAGAGCTTTTTCATTTAAACCTGTTGCAGCAGCAGTAATATCAAAAATCTTTACAACACTAGTCCCCATAGAACCTTTATATTCTTTTTTTCCACCAAGAATATTTGAAGAAACCATTCTCCCCTGCTTGTTTGCAGGGCCTGCAAGGGGAATCATGGTTGGGGTTCCTAAAACAAGATTCTCGACCTCTATTGCATCACCTACCGCAAAAATATCCGGATCTGAAGTTTTGAGAGTTTTATCAACAATTATTCCACCACGTTTATTTAAATTGAGCCCGGCAGCTTTTGCCAGCTCAGTTTGTGGCCTTACACCAATAGACAACATTACAACATCAGCTTCAATTTTTGTTCCATCGCCAATGACTACTGCCGTTTTTTCAGGAGTACTTCCCTCTTCAAAAGCCTTAACAGGGCTATCAAGATGAAGATCAACGCCTTCTTCATATAAATGTTTATGAGCTATTTGGGCCATCTCATAATCCAGAGGCATCATTACCTGAGGAGCGGCTTCTATTAAAGAGACTTGGATACCGCGTTCGACAAGGTTTTCAGCAACTTCAAGACCAATAAAACCTCCTCCGACAACAACAGCATGACAAGGATCAGAGCCATCAAGATATGATTTTATTTTATCAACATCAGGAACAGTCCAGAGAGTATAAATGTTGTTTCTGTCTATCCCAGGAATAGGTGGTTTTAATGGCACAGAACCCGGAGACAAAATTATTTTATCGTAACTTTCTTTATACTCTCTGACAGAATTACCACTTATATCCCGTTCAGTAAGAACAACATTTTTTGACTCACGATCAATCTCTGTCACTTCTGTAAGAACCCTTACATCAACATTAAATCTTGCGTTAAAAGATTCAGGTGTTTGCAAAAGCAAATTCTCACGTTCCGATATTGTTCCGCTTAAAAAATAAGGAAGCCCACAGTTTGCGTACGAAATATACGGTCCTTTCTCGAACATTATTATTTCGGCATTTTCATCAAGACGGCGAAGCCTTGCCGCAGCACTTGCGCCTCCGGCAACCCCGCCTATTATTATAATCTTCATAACCCACCGCCTATATATCATTTTCTATATCTACTATAAAATCTATCTACCCACTTGTCAAGCTTTAGATATTCCTATATCAATAAATTTATACAACATTGAAAATGCATAAAAGATCATAAAAAAATTTTAATATTAACATGAGTAAAATCAGGGGTGGTTATTAAAATATAAAATAAGTTATACTAAAAAAACTTCGCATCAGTACTAGGATAATTATGAATACCAAATTAACAATACAGAATAAGCTTTTTTCAGGCTTCATAGCTATTCTTGCACTTGCCGGCTTTGCGGGCATAGTTGGAATACTCGGAATAGCATCAATAAACAAACATAATGAAATTGATATAGTTATAGATGAGCTTGCAGAAAAATCAGAAACAGCACAAGAAGCAGCTCTCAGGTATATTATTTATGAAGATTCAACCTATCATGATACAGCTGTAAATACTTCCTCTGAAGTACTAAATTTAGCCATACAGCTTCATAACGTTGTCAAACAAAAAGGGATATTACAGGAAACAGATGTTTTAATAGCGGATATCAAAGAATACCGTGAACTTCTTAAAGAATATAAAAAAAAAGAAAATCGTCTACTTGAAGCCCAAAGCACAAGACAACAGGTTGGCGTCGATGTTATAACAATGACTGAAGAAGTAATTACATCTCTGGAAGACAATTACTCAAAAAATAATTCAAATACCTACAAAAGTATCTCTAACCTTAGAAAGCTTCTTTCAACCATGAACAGCTACCGCTCAACAGCTTACAACTACAGCCAGGGAACAACTCCTGAAGAAAAGGAAATAATCTTCACCGAGTGGATAGGCTCTTTAAATAAAACATTTGAAGGTTACAATTCTCTTGAATCTGACTTAGCCGGACATAGTGAAATATATTCAATACAAAAAATTATAGCTTCATTACAAAATTACATTCTTCAGGTAAAAAACTATCATGACGCCACAATAAAGATTCTGGAACATCAGGATACTCAACGAAACATAGCAAAAAAATTGATTTCACAAATCAGCATTCTCAGACTTAGACTGCAAGAAGAAAATACTCGAACCACATTGATAGCAGGAACAACAATAAAAATCTGTTTGGGAATAGCTATTGTTTTCAGCTTCATCATAGCACTCCTCCTTTCAAGAAGTATAACAATACCTCTGCAGAAAGGAGTCTCTGTTGCCCAGAACATAGCTGAAGGTAAATTAGAAAATGCTTCAATGAACCTTACCCGAAAAGATGAAATAGGCGAGCTTGGAGAAGCTCTGGACAAGATGACGCATAGCCTGCTTGTTCAACGCTGGCTTGAAAGAGGCAAACAAGGACTTGATGATGAGCTAAGAGGAGAGGTTGAAGTAAAATCCTTGTCTGAAAAGTTTATTCGTTACATCACGGTACACATGAATGCCTGCATGGGTGCATTCTATCTATTTGATGGAGAAGATATTCTTGAATTATGTTCATCCTATGCTTTTACTGACAGAGCCGGTAATTTTAATAAAATAAAAGTTGGCGAAGGCTTTATAGGGCAGGCAGCTAAAGAACAACAGACACTATTCTTCTCAAAAATAAATGAAGCACCAGGGTATAATTACGGAGCAGGAGAAGATGTTCCTGACCACTTTATGGTAAGTCCATTAATATTTGAAGATGAATTAATAGCAGTTTTTCTGATAGGTACATTTAAAGATTTTGATGATGATCAGAAAAAATTCATAAAGAACAATGTTGAAAATATTGCGGTTCTTTTCAATTCAGCAAAATCAAGAGATACAATAAATATGCTCCTCATTGATTCAAAACAACAGCAGGAAGAATTGAGAGCAATAAATGAAGAACTGGAAAACCAAACAACAGCACTAAAAGAATCGCAGGCAGAGCTTCAGGCTCAACAAGAAGAGTTGCGAGTTATGAATGAAGAGCTGGAAGAACGCACTCAAGCAGTTGAAGAGCAAAGAGATTCAATACGCCAAAAAAATGAAGCGCTACTTGAAGCCAGATCTGAATTAGAAAAAAGGGCTGACGATCTGGGACAAGCAAGCCAGTATAAATCCGAATTCCTCGCTAATATGTCTCATGAACTTAGAACACCATTAAACTCTATATTAATTCTGGCTCAACTGCTCTCCAACAATGGTGAAGGAAACCTTACTGAGAAACAATTGAAATCCGCGAAAGCTATACATTCTTCAGGTTCAGATCTACTAAAACTGATAAATGAGATTCTTGACCTTTCAAAGGTCGAAGCCGGTAAAATTGAATTGAATCTGGAAACAGTAAGTTTTGCAAGTATTATTGATGACCTAAAAAGGCTCTTTTCAGAATCGGCATCACAAAAGGGTCTGGAGCTTAATATATCATTTGATTCACAACTGCCAGACAAACTAAAAACAGACAGCCATAGGCTTCAACAGATAATCAGAAACCTGATGACAAACGCAATCAAGTTTACTGACAAGGGGTATGTTTCACTCAGTTTCTTAAAACCTGATAAACCATGGCAAAATTTAACAGATGATCAGTACTTTTTAATAAAGGTTTCAGACACAGGAGTTGGGATCGCAAAAGAAAAGCAGGATGAAATATTTGAAGCCTTTAAACAGGCAGATGGCAGCACAATACGTAAATACGGCGGCACAGGCCTCGGACTATCAATATCAAGAGGACTATCAAAACTTTTAGGAGGAGTTATTACTCTTGAAAGCGAAGAAGGAAAAGGCAGCTGCTTTACAGTCACACTGCCATTATTAACATCTGAAGAAAAGGTTCTACCAAAACCGGTTCAGCAAGAATATAAAGAACCCATAAAACCTGAACCAGCCCCCGCGCCTTCATTACCACAAACTAAAGAAAAAGCAGATGCGGTTGATGACAGAAATAATGTTGAAAAGGATGACAAGACAATTCTTATCATCGAAGACGATCCTTCATTTGTAGAGATTCTCAGTGAACTGGTAAAGGAAAAAGGATATAAAACTCTTATTGCTGAAGACGGAGAGACTGGACTTCATTTTGCGGATTATTATAATCCTGATGCAATAATTCTTGACATTGGGCTTCCGGGAATTGACGGATGGACAGTTATGGAACGTCTTAAGGCAAATTCCAAACTAAGACACATCCCTGTCCATTTTATGTCTGGCAGAGATGAAGCTCTTCAGGCCATGAGAATGGGAGCAGTCGGGTTTCTGACAAAACCAGCTTCTATAGAAGATATACATAATGCTCTGACTAAAATTGAAAGCATGAGTGAAGATCGAATCAGCACCCTCCTTGTTGTTGAGGATGATGACATTCAAAGAGAAAGTATTATCGAATTAATTGGAGAAGACGATGTAAAAATTACAGATGTGTCTTCTGGTCAAAAGGCATTTGAAACACTTAAGACTAATAAATTTGACTGCATGATTCTCGATCTAGGCTTAAAAGACATGTCTGGCTTTGAGCTTCTTGAAAAAATAAATAATGATGTTGACTGTATTCGTACTCCCATTATTATTTATACAGGAAGAGAGTTAACAAAAGAGGATGAAGCCAAATTAAATAAATACTCAAAAAGCATAATTATAAAAGGAATCAGATCGCCAGAAAGACTACTGGACGAAACAACGCTTTTTCTTCATAAAGTAGAATCCAGTTTACCTGAAGATAAAAGACGAATGCTTGAAAATATTCATAATGGTGATGAAATTATGGAAGGGAAAAAAATTCTTCTTGTAGATGATGATATGAGAAATGTTTTTGCCTTAACAAGCATTCTTGAAGAAAAGAAATTAAACGTTTTAGCGGCAAGAGATGGAATAGAAGCTCTGGAAAAAATTAAAAGTGAGCCTGGAATAAATCTTGTACTTATGGATATTATGATGCCGCGGATGGATGGATATGAGGCAATGAGAAGAATCCGCAAAGACCATCAATTTAAAAACCTTCCTATAATAGCCTTAACAGCAAAAGCTATGAAAGGAGACAGAAACAAATGTATTGAAGCAGGAGCAAGTGACTATCTTGCAAAACCAGTCGATACTGAAAAACTTTTATCAATGCTTAGAGTGTGGTTGTATTCATGAGTGATAAAAAAGAAGAATTAGATAACGAATACCTGGAGATGGCTCTCCTTCTTGAAGGTATTTACAGAAAATATGGATTTGATTTCAGAAACTATTCTGATATTCACGTAAGAAGAAGATTAACTTATAGATTATCGGTTTCAGGACTTCAGAATTTTTCTCAAATTCTGCACCGCGTAATCTATGATGAAAACTTTTGCAAGCAGATACTTTTAGATCTTTCTGTTAATGTAACAGAAATGTTTCGCGACCCAAATTTTTACAAAG
>JAQQAK010000463.1 GCA_028527945.1 Spirochaetaceae bacterium | reverse complement strand
TATATTGGTAAAATTTTCCCAAAACCAGATTTTCTTGCCTTAAAAACATCTCCTGAATCACTTGTATAAATTGAAGATTCCTTTATATCATCTACAAGAGGTTCAAATTCAAAGGTTGAGGACTGAAGTTCCCCAAATTTGTATTGAAACAAACCGTAAATCAGAAGACGCCTTCCAGGGATTAGCTGATTTGCCAGAAAATTACGGTTAAAACATAAAAGTGATGCCTGAATATTTGTATTATCTTCAATAATGATTTTTAAAATTTGTTTGCCGGGTTGTCCAAAAAACTGATGTTCTATTACTTTTGCTTCTGTATTTATAATTGTCGCATCCTGTGTTTTTATGACTTTGGACAACGGAATAACAATGCTTCTATCCTCATATGTTCTTGGATAATGTTTTAAAACATCATCAATAGTTGATATTCCAAGTGATAAAAGTTTTTCAGAAAGCTTGGGGCCTACTCCTTTTAAACGAGCCGCCGGCTGTTTTAATTCTGCCTGGAACATAATAATTAAAACGGTAAATTTACAACAAGTTTTGTCAGATAAGCAAAAAGGATGCGTAATAAAATATTTAAGACAATCAGGAGTGCTATGGATACCCATAGCTGCGTTGTATATGGTGTGAATCTGTTTCTGAATATTGTTCGTCTTACCCAGGAGATTATAGGCTCAATTACAGAATCGAGCCCGGGAGACATCCTTGCCAATATTCCTTCGCGAAAAAGAGTTGCGCTTAGCAATCTCATTACTGCAAGAATTACAAACATTATTATGATAAAAGAAATAATTGACCATATTCCGTTTATCAGGAGTGCTAAAACTACACCAACGGTAATTCTTCCATAAGTAGAAATGCTTGTTAATATATTTATTATAAAACCTAATAGAACAAACGCAAGAATTGGAGAAAAATCAAGCATACCGGTTCTTAACTTTGAAAAGCGTCTAAACCAGTTAAGGTATGGATCTGTAACTGCTGAAAGGTAATAAAAAAATTGTCCGTTTTGTGGTCCTCTAAACCATGTAAGCATTACTCTTATCATTAAAAGGATCATGTAGACTGATAGTATAGCGCTTATTACTCTTGCTGCTATCTGCATTTTTTACTCCTTCCAGGCATCTGAAACCCGGTGTTTGGTTTTTACTGATTCAAATAAAGTATTATTTGGATCTACTAATATTTGGCTGGAAGCTTTTATTACAACTTCTTTATTTCTGTCTTTTATATGAATAAAAACCGGACTATTGCCAGTATGGTATAAAAGAGTATTTCTAAGCTCATGAAGTTCTTCTTCATTTTCTATTTTATCAGCAAGTCTGATATGAAACTCTTTTATTGTGTTTCCATCCAATTCTTCCGGTGTAACTATTTTTTCGATCTGAAATGATGGATTGGCTCTTGTGTTATCAAATTTTCCTTCGAACCCAAAAACTTCTCCTGGAACAAGGAGACTACTGACTTCTGTATAGGTTTTTGGAAAAATAACAGCCTCTATACTTCCTTTAAAATCTTCTATAAGAGCGAAAGCCATTTTATCACCCTTTTTAGTTATAAGATTTCGAGTTGTTTTTATCATAGCAAGAATTTTATATTTCTTTCCATTTGTGGCGTGATTCAAGTTTCCAAGATCCAGATTTGTTGCTTTTTCCCAGAGATGTTTATATTTATCCATTGGATGACCGGATACGTAAAAACCCAGAAAGTCTTTTTCCAGTTTTAAAAGTTCCTTATTTGGCCATTCTTCTATTTCTTCTGTATCTATTGTATGAAACTCTTTATGTTCAGGAGCGTCAAAAAGTGAGGTTTGACCTACTATTTGATCTGCCTTTGTTTTGCTTACAAACTCAAGAACTTTGTCGAGGTTATGCATCAAACTTGCTCGATTCATGCCTAGCCCGTCAAATAATCCTGTTTGAATTCCTGTTTCAAGAACCTTTCTGTTTACTGTTTTGAGATCTACACGTTCAGTAAAATCCATAAAAGATTTAAACTCTCCGCCTTCATTTCGTTGCTTTAAAATCTCTTCAACAGCGGCTTCTCCCACATTTTTTATACCAATAAGTCCATAAACAATTTTACCATCAGTAACACTGAACTTCTTTTCAGAAAAGTTGATGTTTGGAGCCATCATTTCTATTCCCATCAATTGGGCTTCTGATATGTATTCTGTAAGTTTATCAGGACTGTTTATTTCATTTGTAAGGTTAGCTGCCATAAACTCAGCAGGAAAATTTGCTTTTAGATAGGCTGTTTGATAAGCCAGAACAGAGTAGGCCGCGGCATGAGATTTATTAAATCCATATCCGGCAAAAGGTTTCAGCATTTCAAAGATACCGTCTGCGTGAGCTCTGTCATATCCTTGTGCTACAGCTCCGTCAAGGAATTCGATTTTCATCTCTTCCATGACTTTGACTTTTTTCTTTCCCATCGCACGACGAAGAATATCCGCTTTACCAAGGCTGAACCCACCAATAATCTGGGCAACCTTCATTACCTGTTCCTGGTAAACTATAACTCCGTAAGTAGGTTCCAGAACTTCTTCAAGAGTCGGATCTGGATATGTTATGGGTGTTTTTCCGCTTTTACTATCAATGAACTGTGGAATAAACTGCATTGGCCCTGGTCTGTAAAGAGCATTTAACGCGATAAGGTCTTCTATAGAGCCGGGCTGGGCGCGTTTAAGAATATCCTGCATACCGGAGCTTTCAAACTGGAATACACATGTACTTTTTCCTTCGCAGAGCATTTTGAATGTGTTTTCATCTTCTTCTGAAATGTTGGCAATTGAAAAATCAGGTATGTGCTTTTTTATCAGATCTTCTGTATTCTTAATCAGAGTTAGGGTTTTTAATCCTAAAAAGTCCATTTTAACAAGCCCACATGGTTCGATCTGATCCATTGTGTACTGGGTAGATATTGCTCCGTTTTTATCACGATATAGTGGAACATAATCTGTTAATTTTGTTTGACCAATAACAATTCCGGCAGCATGAGTTGACGCGTGCCTGTTTAATCCTTCAAGTCTTTTGGCTGTATCAAATAATTCAGCATAAGCTCCACCGCGTTCTTCAAATTGTTTTAACTCAGGCTCCATTTCAAGAGCCTTTTCTACGGACATCTTCTTTTCATCCGGCACAAGCTTTGCTATTTTATCTGATTCAGAATATGGAATTTCCAGAACTCGCGCTACATCTTTGAGTACGGCCTTTGTTTTAAGTGTTCCAAATGTTATTATCTGTCCAACTTTTTCTTTTCCGTACTTTTCTGTAACGTACTCAATTACCTCCTGCCGTCTTTCGAAGCAGAAGTCAATATCAAAGTCAGGCATAGATACACGTTCAGGATTAAGAAATCTTTCAAAGAGAAGATTGAACTTTAAAGGATCTATGTCTGTTATTGTCAGCGCGTAAGCAACTATAGATCCAGCTCCAGAACCTCGTCCCGGACCTACTGGTATATCATGTTGCTTTGACCAATTGATGAAGTCCCAAACAATTAAAAAGTAACTTGGGAAATCCATTGTTATTATAATATCAAGCTCGTAATCAGCTCTTTTCATTATTTCTTCTGTTACAGGCTGGTATCTTTTTTCAAGTCCCTGATAGGTTAGCGCTCTGAGATAATCTGCCGGGCCTTTATAAGGTTCGGGAATATCATAAATCGGAAGAAGAGGTCCCGGGTAATGTATGTCTATACTGCATTTTTCTGCAAGTTTTACTGTATTTGATAAGGCCTCAGGTATATAACTGAATAAGTCATACATTTCTTTGCCGCTTTTAAAGTAGAACTCACTTCCATCAAAGCTCATTCTATTTGTTTCGCTTTTGTGTCGGCCTGTTCCTATACACAGCATTATATCCTGAGCATTGGCATCTTCTTTATCAATGTAATGACTGTCATTTGTCGCGATAAGCGGAATACCTGTTCTTTTTGATATGTCAATAAGAGCTTTATTTACAATTTTCTGCTCTTTAAGACCATGATCCTGAAGCTCTAAATAAAAGTCTCCCTCTTCGAACATTTCTTTATAAAATAGAGCTTTGGCTTCTGCTTCTTCAACTTTTCCATTTAATATTAGTTGAGGTATTTCTCCGGCAATACACGCACTTGAGGCAATTGTCTCTCCACAGTATTTAGCAAGAACTTCATCATCGATACGCGGTTTATAATAAAAGCCATCAGTGTATCCTATAGAACATAATTCCATAAGGTTTTTGTAGCCTTGTTCTGATTTTGCGAGCATTATAAAGTGGTAGTATTTATTTCCATTTTCTGCGCCGGATTTTACAAAT
>JAQQAK010000462.1 GCA_028527945.1 Spirochaetaceae bacterium | reverse complement strand
TCAATATGATGGAAAATGTCTTAGAATAGCAGAATTGCGTGATATTTCAGATATTAAAAGAACTCAAGAGGAGCTTAAGCTAACTAAAGAACTGGCTGAAGAAGGTGAACGCCTGAAAACTGCGTTTTTAGCAAATGTTAGTCATGAAATAAGAACTCCTATGAACGGCATATTGGGGTTTTCTGAGTTGTTGAAAGATCCGTCTCTTACAACTGATGTCAGAAATAAATATATAGATATCATTGAAGAGAGTGGGCGAAGAATGCTTGCGACGATAACTAATTTAATTGACATCTCTAAAATAGAATCAGCGGAACCTGAATTGATAATTGAAAGTTGTGATCTCAATACACTTGTTCTTAATTTGTTTGCTCTATTTAAGCCTGATGCTGATAAAAAGAATATTGATTTTAATTTTTCCTGTGGTCTAAAAGATAATTATTCAAGAATTGAAATAGATGTTGATAAGTTAACAAAGGTTCTTCAGCATTTTTTGCAGAATGCTATAAAGTTCACAGATTCAGGAATCATAGATTTTGGATATTATAAGCTTGGTGAAGAAATTGTTTTTTATGTTCGTGATACAGGCTGTGGTATAGCTGAGGATAAGCATGAAAAAATATTTGAAAGATTTGTTCAGGAAGATAATTCATATGCTTCCTCTTATGAAGGCTCCGGCCTTGGTTTATCAATTTCAAAAGCTTTTGCAAAAACATTAAAAGGCCGAATAAGGCTTGAATCTAAAAAAGGTGAGGGTTCCACCTTTTCGTTAGTAATTCCATATGCTCCTGTTGTTTGAGGTTTATTTTCAGATTAGCATCTCAAGATATTTTAATCCGCAGTGAACGGCTTTTTGTGTTGAAAGCTCTAAAGCTTCTTCTATGCTGACGAGCTTTCTTTTTCTTTCTTTTGATTCTTCCCATGTTTTGCAGAGTTTGTCTATTTTAATTGGGAAGCTTTTCATATTAATAACGTTTTCACCTTTTGTGTAAGGAACAATTATTGGCGGAGCAGTAATTTCTCCCTCGATTCCGGCTTCTTCTTTGGCTTCCATTAAGGCAACTTTGTCTGAAGACAGATCTTTCTCTGGCTGGCCCTTTGGGAAAATCCATTGACCACTTTTCCGGCTGGTGATAATAACTACTTTTATCTCTCCATCTTTAATTATGTAGGGGATTGTTCCAATTTCAATTTCATTCTTTCCGCAATTGATTAACTTTTCGACAGCAGATTTATCTGTTTCTGCCAATTTTCTGTTTTTAAAACGCGGGTCATATGTAATTTCTTCAATACAGAATTTAGGAGGCTGAAAAGTTAAAGCCTCCTTTACAGAATTAAACTCGATTTCTGCTGTGAAAAGACCAGTCAACTCTCCTTTATATTCATCTATTTCTATTAATTGGCCATTATATTCCAGTTCGTATCTGATTTTTTCTAATTGAAGCCCTTTTGTTGCCGGCCATAATTTTTTAAATTGGGTTCTTAAAACACTAATTTCTGTTTCAGCTCTTTCAAGACCTTTTCCGGATTTTACTGTTAAATAATATTTTAGACCTTTTTGTCTTATTCTGACCTCTTTGCTTTCAGTCGCAGAAAGATATCCCTGTTTAATGTTTGTTGTTGATGTGAATTGCTTTGCCTGTGGTAGTTCAGAAAGCAGGAATTTACGTTCAATTTCCATGTTATAAGATTACTCCCCAATCTTGTTTAGTATTTCCTGGCCTAGCTCCTTAAATGCTGTTCCGCTGATTCTTCTTCCAGCAAAACATTGAACCGGACTCATATTTATTCCCATTTTTTCTACGTCCGCAGAACGTGGAATTATTGTTTCAAGTATATTTTTGTTTTTATTACGTAAACTAACCATAGTTTCTATGTGAACTTTTTTTCGTTTTTCAACCATTGAAAAAAATGGTAAGATTTTCAGCTTTCCAAATTCTTTTTTATTAAGAAAGTCTTTTAACTGAGTAAATGTTCTTTCTGACAGTGGAGAAGGTATTAATGGTAAAAGTAGAATATTTGCTGCTGAAAAAACATTTTCTGATAGTAGTGTTATATTTGGCGGGCAGTCAATTACTATAATGTCATAATCCTTTTTTAGTTCTTTAAGATTTTTCTTTAGCCCATCTTTGTTGTTTTTTAGATTATCCAAATCGGTATCAAGATGTCTGTAGCCAAGTTTTGATGGAAGGACATCTAAATTGTTATAATCACTTTCCCTTATAAAGGGGAGGAGGCTTTCTTTCTTGTCTATCAGCACATCGCTTGAGAACTTCTTTTTCGGCTTTATTTTAAAATAAAACCCGGAAGCTCCTTGAGGATCAAGATCAATTAATAAAACTTTTTTTCCTTCAAGGCTAAATTGATATGCCAGGTTTACAGCTGATGAAGTTTTTCCAACTCCGCCCTTGATACTATAGACTGCAAGTATATTTGCCATAAGTTTCCTCCTGTAAAAAATCTAAAAACTGCAACGAAAATTAAACCGTCGCGCAGACTAACTTCCTAATTTGAAAATACTAAAAACTTTATATTGTCCGAAGCCTGTTAACGAAATTTTAGCATTCTTTTCATGCTGTGAGCTTTTTTACCAGATTTTTTATTTCTGGTTTAATAAAGCTGTATATATGCTCGTTTACAATTTCTCTTTGCTCTTTCATTTGGTTATGAAGAACTCCCATTAGAATTCCTACCGGCAGCAGCATTTCGTTATTTTC
>JAQQAK010000461.1 GCA_028527945.1 Spirochaetaceae bacterium | reverse complement strand
TGAAATTACCTTTTGTAACAAATGCTATATCATACATATGCAAACATCATGCCACTTTTTACTCGCAGAAGAATTTTTATGCTATTTTTATGTATTATATCATTTCTCTGAGTTTTTTGGATAATTTACTTTATTTAAACGGATTTTTAACTAAAAAAGTAGCTGTTAATAAAATTGATAGCTAAGCGCTTACTGCAAATTTTTCATAGCTCACTGCAATTTTTGCAGTAATTTTTGCAGTAATTTGTATTTCTTCAATTATATTTCTTGAGCTTATTCCAGAGGGTTCTTTCACTAATACCCAAATGATTTGCCGCGGCCTGTTTTTTGTTATCATATTTTTTAAGAGCTGCTTTTATCGCCTTTTCTTCAATTTCTTCAAGAGTATGTGCTCCAAGATAGTTATCAACAATCTTTTCGGTTTCAAGTGTACCGGCTTTAACCTCAACATCGTCTCTCAGTTCATAAGGAAGAGCTTCAATTTCTATTACCTCTGTTGATGACAATATCATGGCATGTTCAATAATATTTCCTAACTGCCGGACATTTCCGGGGTAATCGTAATTTAGTAAAAGCTGCCATGCCGAAGGTGAAAAACCAACTATCTGCTTTTTCTGCTCCTCATTGAATTTTTTAACATAATACTGACAGAACAAATGGAGGTCACTTTTTCTTTCCCGGAGAGGAGGAGTCCTGACCTCTACAACATTAAGCCTGTAAAAAAGATCCTCTCTAAAATCACCATTAGTAACCATTTTTCTTAAATTTCTGTTTGTAGCCGCGATAATTCGGACGTCAACTTTTTCAACAACATTGCTGCCAACAGGCGAGAACTCCTTTTCCTGAATAACACGCAAAATCTTACTTTGTATAGACACAGGCATTTCGCCTATTTCATCAAGAAATAACGTGCCGCCATCAGCAAGGGCAAATTTACCAAGCTTATTTTCTGTTGCGCCGGTAAAGGCTCCGCTTTTATGACCGAAAAGTTCTGATTCAAGAAGGTATTCAGGAATCGCTGCACAATTCACAGCAACAAAATGCTTGTCTTTTCTTTTTCCTGAAAAATGTATTGCCCTTGCAACCAGCTCCTTGCCTGTTCCGCTTTCACCGGTAACCATAACTCTAGTATCTACATCTTTCAGCTTTTCGATCAGCTGAAAAATCTTCTGCATGGACTCACTCTCTCCGATCATTTCAAACCGGCTGCTTAAAGATTTTAATTCATCAGTCAGAGAACTAACTTTCTCGTTAAGACTTCTAAACTCAAGAGCCTGCTCAAGAAAAATCATCAAATCATCAATAGAAACAGCCTTGGACAGATAGGTATAAGCTCCAAGCTTCATTGCCTCTGTAGTTGTTTCATCACTGCTGTATGCTGTCAGAATTATTACAATAGTTTCAGGAGAAACTGTTTTTATCTTTGCTAAAACTTCAAGCCCGTTTATTCTTCCAATTCTGAGATCAAGAAGAACAATATCCGCGCCCTTTTCCTTTATTATATCCAACCCCTCATCGGGATCTGTTGTAAAACTTACATCATAGTCAAACTGCAGCCCAAAACTTAAGGACTGGCATATACCTATTTCATCATCAATAATTAAAATGCTTTTCATAATTTTCACCATACCCAGCCTAATAAAATTTCAATGTCACCTTTGTGTATTGATCTTTTTTACTCTCAATAATTATCTCACCACCGTTGTCTTCGACAATTCTTTTAATAATAGAGATCCCCAAGCCGGTGCCTTTTTGTTTGGTGGTATAAAACGGGCTGATACAATTTTCAAGTTCATCTTCCGTCATACCACAACCATCATCAGAGACAGAGATCCCTGTATAACTCTCAGCCTTTATTCCTTCAATGCGAATGCCAGAAACAGCCTTGCCACCCGTTTCATTTTTCTGAACAATTGAATCCATACTATTAATAATAAGATTAACAAGACATTGTTTCAGTTTGTCTTTATCCATATAAATTATAAGATTATCTTCGACATCAACTGTAACATCAATGCCCTTCTTTTCAGTTGAGGGTCTGGTCAATCTGATACAATCCTTAACAACTGGCAGAAGATTCAGATACTCTCTCTGCCCTTTGGCAGGTTTGGCATAATTTATCAGAGAATCAATAAGACGTCTAATCCGATTTACCTCTTCCGGTACAGTATTAACAAAAGATTCACGAAATTCAGCATTTTTCATCTGCCGAGGAATAAGCACGGAATAATTATAGATAGACATTAAAGGATTCTTTATTTCATGAGCAATACTTGCAATGAGGGTATTCAGAGTTTTATTCTTTTCAACCTCAAAAATAGCCTGCTTTTCTCGTTCATGCTCAGTAATATTTTCAACAGACAAAAGGTAATTTAGCTTATCATCACCGCCCAGAAGCTTATAAATAGTATAACGATAATACTGAATACGCCCCATAGCCGGAAGTTCAACCGACTCATTTCGGTATACATTATAATCTTCTTCAGAAAAGAGCTCTTCAGGGGTTGTTTTAAAAAGTTCATTAAAAATCTTTAGATCTTTTATATTCAGCCCAATACTGTTTGAAGCAGCGGCTCCTGTTATTTCTACTGTACTTCGATTCATATATGAAATGACAAGATCTTCATTAAGTAAAACCATCAGTTGGCGAATTTTCGATAATTTTAGTTCGCAGCATCCCCTCATTGTGAAGTTTTTGAACCTTGTCCTCCAAAGCCTGATTTGCAAGATTGATATCACGAGTTTTTTCTGCAACCTTCTTTCTTAATTCTCTGTTCATCAGAAAATTTAACACAATATAAGCAACAACAATAATGGTAATGAGAATTCCAATCCCAGCTATTCTGCGAATCATTATATTTGATAAAATTATACCGCTTTTATCTTCTGTCCATCTTTCAATAATTCTCTCAAGATTTCCGCTGGCTCTTAAATGCTCAACACCGGATCTCATCCTGCGGTAAAGCGAAGGGTTATCACTTCTTACAACCAGAGAATAATCTGTTGGCGCAAGATAATTAAAAATAATTCTGTACTGAGAAGTTATTTCATTCTGAGCAAGCAGATATTTAATGCTTTCTTTATCAGCAACGGCAAGATCTTCTTTTCCTGCCAAAAAAGATTGAAACAGTACTTCCTGATCAGCCACAACCTTTGTCAGGTTACCGCCAATTCGACTGTTCATACTCATGTATTGCGAACTAATTTTCTTGCTGTTGTAATCCATTGCAACGGTATAAAGTGTAATATTTCCGGATTCGATTTCGTCAGCAATATCTGATGAAGCTACGGCGCATAAAGAGGAACTCATCAAAAGCAGAGATCTGAAAGATTTATCTGAAGTATCAACATTAGCGCCGCCCAGAATCATATCAACCTGAGCTTTCGATAAAGCTTCAAAGCATGCGTCGTATGAATTGTAAATGCTGTATTTCACATTCAAGTTTTCAGTCTTGGCTATTTCATCAAGCATATCAACCATAATTCCACGCATAAGACCTGTGTCATCAAAAAAACAATATGGAATAACAGACGCGTCTACCGCCACGCTAAGATTTGTAGATAAAGTTTCTGCACCAATTTCAGATTGAGCAAAATAGACCAATAAAACCAAAATTACGAACAAAAACTTTTTATTAATTACAGCCATTATTTTTTTATACCAAACATGGGTACACTAATTCAATGTCTGAAGCAGCAGACCAATCATCTCTTTAGCAAATTGATCAGGCTCCTTTCCTATATGTTGGGCATAATTATCTCCGGCAGTTGCCAATTGATTAAACAGACTTGTAACCATAAACTTAAAGTTGCATGATAAAGAATAAACATCAGATGAAATATGAATACTATGATCTTTCTGCCCAAGAATTATAACTTCTGTTATCAAATTCGTCAGTTGATTTTCAACCTCAAAAAGAGACTCCAATTGAGGGCTATCAGATAATGTCTTGATTTTTCCTACATCATACAAAAAATAATAAGTTTTTCTGTTCGCCTTATAATAATCATAATAGGCATTAATCAACTGACTCATTTTTTCATAGCCGTTTATACCTTCAGAATAATTATAAGTAGATAAATAATCATATAATTGTCTATACTCCTGAATTATAACCACAAGGTATAACTCAGCTTTATCCTGAAAATACTGATATATCGTCCTCTTGCTGAATTCAGCTTTTTCAGCAATTTCATTCATTGAAGTATGCTCATACCCCTTTTCCGCAAAAAGAGTTCTAGTCGCGTCAATCATATACTGTTTTCTTGAGAGCTGTTCTTTTTCTTTTCTTGAAAGTGCCATTATTACTCCTTCTAACCTAAATTATAAGCCAAGAACAATGCCAGCAAAAAAATTAGGGGATGAAGCTCTTTCAAAACTTAGGAAGTTTTGAAAGAGGCTCGATAATATAATTTTTAGTATACCTTCGGGATATTAAGTCGTCAATTAGTATATTTTTCATTGACACTTGCGTAGTCTATGAGTATTTTTTGTATACTCTTAGTATACATGTTAAGGTGGAACTTTCCAGTGAAAAAAATTAATACTTTTGTTGATAAAATTACCCAACCTAATTATAAAAGATGGATTATCGTAGGATATTTTCTTTCCCTTACACTCCTGCTGAACCCATGGTTTGGAACAAATCACTTAAAAAAAATTAATAATGGCATGGGAATGATTGAGATGCACATCTTTAATATGCCAAGCCAATTACACGAATATTTAAATCAATTAGGCAGCGCGGGTGTTCACGCGTATATGATACTGCTTATCATTGACGTTCTTTTTCTAATTGATATTGGCTGTTTACAATTAACACTTTTCAATATTCTTTTTAAGAAAACATCTTTAGATAAATATTTAAATACAGCTATATGGCTTGTTGTAGCAAGAGTTATAATTGATTTATTTGAAAACTGCCTAATGACAGCAAACTTGAAATCATGTCCAAATCATAACCCGATCTTATTACTAATAACAACAATAACAACAACTACAAAATGGATTCTGCTTATTATCAGCCTTATTATTTTATTTGGAATGTTGGGAATCTTTTTAGTAAAAAAGGCTCAGAAAAAAACTTAAGGTTAATGAAACGACCTCGGAGTAAAACTCCGAGATAAATTATTCGTCATAACCAACATACACAGGGTTACTGACAGCAATCATTGTTCCCTGCAAGAGCGCACTTAAATCAGGACCTTCAGGATTCGAACCTCTGATTTCAACCCGGTAATAGGATCTTGCGTCAGGAGTATCGCTAAAAAGATATGTTCCGTCACGAGAAGTAAAACTGTCACGGATAAAGATTTCTCCATTTTTTATAACACGAACGAAATAAATCTTATTCTTTACCATTCTGTCAAGAGCAATTTTAAAGTTGATTGTAGAACCTATCCCATCAGTGAGATTGTCTCCAGGAAGAGTCTCATAAGAACCATCACCATCTGCGTCAGCTGTATAATCAACACGTTCACCCTCTGGATCATAACTAATTGAAACACGGCCTTTTTTCAATGCTTCCAAAACGGCCTCACCTGTTTCTTCTCCATCAGTCTTTACCCAAGTAGTAGGATTTCCCATCAATAAGAAATTGGACTCAAAACTTGAAATATGATGACAATCTGAGCCGCCACGCCCTGTTAACATTCTGCCTGAAGTTAGTATTTCATCCCATTTTTCCAAGGCTTTTACATTCTGGGTTCCTAATAAATAAAGACCGTTCCAGACTTCCATATCATCATAATCTTCATAAAAATTAGGCTCCCAAGGGTTGTCGTTATAAGGGTGATTTACTGAAAAATGAAGCCCCAGATTATGCACTTCATCAACAAGATAACTAATTAGCCATTTGTTTTCTCTGACCATGATTGAAGAATCAATACTTGGTGTTCTTGAAGCGACCTCATCATCTTTAGAACTATCTGACTCTTCAGATTCTTCAAAAACACACGAACTTAAAGAAAAAGGTGCTGATGATTTTCCATCTGTTGTATGCCAGCCCTCAGATAAATAGGTAGGATCCCAACCTATAACCCGATCTTCAACCTTCATTTGATACAAATAGAGATGATCCCATGGCTCTGCTGAAAAAAAGTTAGCATGTCCATAACAGGCGGTCCATTCTGTACCATAAAGTATAATCATACTATCAGAAGTATAATCTTCATCATCCCAGGTCTCAAGGCGATCATCAATCAGGACACCGTCTTCTTGTATCACATGCTTATCATGATCAGCCACCACAAAAAAACCAAACCCGGCATTCTCTGCGTAAGAAATCAACTCAGCCATATCGCTGTCTGAATCATCACTATTGTCTGAATGCAGATGGAAATCACCTGAAATCCATTCATCATCGTTATCCAAATAAGACACTTCACAACTGGAAAGAATTAATATTCCAGTTAAAATTAAAAAGAAAAAAGTTCTATTTATAATTTGCAAAACTAACTCCATTGTTCGGAATATATAGATTTATGAATGTTAGTTTTACAAAATGATAAAATTAGAATTTAGTCAAAAATGATAAAGAAAGAAATTTTCGCCGACATTCTAACATTGACAGGAAAATTTGATTGACAGCAATTAGAACTTTTTTTATCATTAACTCTATTGTTAAAAAAATTACATGAGACTCTGTTACGGGAGAGAGACTCTTACAACTATTGCGGCAGCTACCCCAAAAACAAGACTATTCTGGAGGGCTTTATGCAAAAGTTGAATACAAGAGCCAAAATCATTCTCCTAACGTCTATTATTATTCTGATCATAACAGCATCTTTCAGTATTGTGACACTTCTTGAAATAAGAAAAAATGGGATCAAAGAAATTACAGAGTTTAAAGAACAGAGGCTTGAACAAGAAAAAAATGAACTTATGAACTATGTAAACATGGTCTATTTTGTTGTAGAAAACCAGAATAAAAACCTGTCTTCAAAAGAGGCTATGGCAGAACAATTTGGAACAAGACTTAAATATATAATTGATATGGCTCAAGCTATTATTGAGGACAGACTTTCAGATGTAAGAAAAGGTGTTTTGTCTAAAGCACAAGCTCAAACAATAGTACTAAAAGAATTGGAAAGACTAAGATATGACGATGGAGTTGGATATATATGGGTAAATAACACAGGTCATCCTGTGCCACGGATGATAATGCACCCAATTGCCCCGTCATTAAACAATGAAAGACTGGATGATCCCAAATACAATGTAGCTGATGGAACAAATAAAAATATTTTCACAGCTTTTGCCGAAGCCTGCCAGGACAAAGGAGAAGGTTTTGTGACCTATATATGGCCAAAACCCTCACCTGATGGCCTTACATCAGAACAGCCAAAACTTTCATATGTAAGATTAATAAAAGAATGGGACTGGATTATTGGAACAGGAATCTACATTGATGATGCCATGGAAATAAAGAAAAAAGAACTCATGGCTACAATAAAAGACATGCGCTATGACGAAGGAATAGGATACTTCTGGCTCAATGATCAGGGATCCCCCTACCCTAAAATGATTATGCACCCGACAGTACCTGATCTTGACGGTAAAATACTTGATAATCCCAAATACAATGTTGTAAAAGACAGCAACCAAAATCTTTTCCAGGCAGTTGTAGAAGTAACAAACACAAACGGTGAAGGTTTTGTTGAATATATGTGGCCAAAACCTGATAAAGACGGGCTATCTCATGATCAGCCTAAACTATCTTATGTAAAATTATTTGAACCTTTTGGATGGATTATTGGTACAGGCGTCTATATAGATGACATCAATGCTGCTGTAGAAGAAAAAAAACAAACCGTCAACGCAAGAATAAAAGAGCAAATTATAAGTCTGGCTATACCATTTTTCATAACAATAATTATAGCAGTTATTTTATCTATGCTTCTTTCTAGTTCTATATCAAAACCTATTTTAAGAATGAATACCCTGCTGAAAGACCTTTCTGAAGGGGAAGGAGATCTTTCTGCCCGTATGAACATAAAGGGAAATGATGAATTTGCTCAAATGGCTCACTATCATGACAGCTTTATGGAAAAACTGACAGGACTTGTAGCAAGGATGAAAGAGGTATCATTACAAGAAGCACAAGTTGGTGACAATCTAAATCAACAAGTTATTATATCTACCGAAAAAAATATGGAAATAAAAAATAATGCCAAGAACCTCAATACCTATGTAGAAGAATTAAACCAAATAATCAATAGCTCTTATACTTCGCTTGATGATATGCGAAAAAGGATTCAGAGCCTGCCAGAAAGGCTTAATAGCCAAGCATTATCTATTGAAAGGACTTCATCTGATATAGAAGAAGTCACCTCGTCATTACAAAATGTAAAAGATATTAGTTTTGAGAGAAAAGCCGGAGCTGATGAAATGCTGAAAATGACCATAGAGGGCGGCGAAAAAGTAAAAAGAACAGCACAGGTTATTCAATCTATTTCATCCAACACTGACAAAATGCAGGAGTTAATACAAATGGTTCAGGCTGTAGCATCTCAAACAAACCTCTTGGCAATGAATGCTGCTATAGAAGCGGCTCACGCAGGAGACGCGGGCAAAGGTTTTGCTGTTGTTTCCGATGAAATTAGAAAACTGGCCGAAAATACCGCTGAAAACGCTACAGAAATAAACACATCGTTGAAAGACATTCTATCTCTTATAGAAAATGCAATGGAAGCCAGTACCGAAAGTGGAAACACATTTGAAACAATACAACAGGAAGTATCTCAAGTTCACAACTCTTTTGAAGAAATAACAAAAAGTGTCAGCACTCTTTCTTCAACCTCAAATAATATGAAAGACAGTATTTTCAAACTGAAAAGCAGTTCTCAGACAACTCAGGAAGATTCTATAGCATTAAGTAATGAAGTTGGAAAAATACACGATTTTCTTATTCACACAAAAAAGTTTTCTGAAAACACTGAAAGCCTTCTGAAAAATCTTGAATCATCCATTGGTCAGTCTTCTGATTCTCTTGATAAGCTAAAAGAAATAAACGATATGAACAAAGAAAGCACAGAAATTCTAAAAAGACAAATTGGAAAATTCAAAACCTGAAAACAGCCTACTGTAAAGCAGTTTTATAAAAGAGGGGAAGTTGCCGCGCTTCCCCAAGAAAAACTTTCACAAATTGGTTTGTAAAAGAATTAAAACCGTACAGTTAAACCCAAATTAAGTCCAATCCATGATTTTACAACACCATCATCTAAATCACAGGTATATAAAGAATAAGGAACCAATAAAGTTCCATATTCTCCATTAACTTGTTCTTTACAAACATAAACGTTAAAAGATGGACCTATCAAAATTCCCAGTTGTTCTGTAAATCTAAAGTTGTAATTTAAATCTAACTTGGAAAGCAGATTCATATTATTCGAAAGTGCCAGATTATATATGATTTGATTTGCAGATATATCAATACTCAGAAAACTCTTTTCTGAAAAAAGAACATTGCCTCCAAGACCAATTCCTGTACTAAGAACTGGTTTGCGATTATATAGAGAGGCTCCAAACTTGAAGGTTGAATAAAAACTGTCTCGCCCCATTTTATAATTTGCCCCAAAATATAAAACATCCCCGGAGGTAAACTCCAATTCATAGAGCCCACCTTTAACAATATTGAACAATCCAATTGAAGACCCACTATCAGCATCTCCCGAATAGTTAATAATACCTAATTGCAAGCCATCATGCTTTTTGGCACAATTCAAGAACCCAAATTGAATACCGATGCTTTGCCCCTGAGAAATATTAGCAACAGAGATCTCCACTCCCCTAGAATCTTGAGCTAAATAATTGAATAACAACGAGAAAATAAAACCGTTTGAAGAGTCATTCAAAACATTAGCAACTCCAGAAAGCATAACTCCATTTGTAATACCAGTATTAATATTAGCAATACCTGACAACTGAAAACCACTTACAGAGCCGCGGTTATAATTAAAAAGAGTGCCGACTTCAAAACCTTTAAGCCCACCATTTAAACCATATAAAAAATTCAATGAAATATTATTTGTATAGCTCATTGAATCAATTCCATTCGTGCTCAAAGGATAAGCAAAAGACATTTGGAAAAATCTACTGCTATCTGTTTCAGACTCTTGAGCGGAGATTTGAAACACAAAAAAAATTAGAATAATTATCAAAAAAAACTGCTTCATTGAATTTCTCCTTGGCTCTATTCAGCTTTTTGTTCAAAAACACGAATCCTTCCATCACCTGAATGCGCGTACAGAAGATTTGAAGAGACTCCTACAGAACCATTTACAGCTTTTGTACTATTATTTGAAACAAGGCCTATAACTGGAAGATTTGTTTTAACATTTTCAAATTTACTTGAAAGATCAAGATTAAGCTTTGTTTGTTCAGGAAGATATACAGTGATATTTCCTAACTTTGAAGAAAGGCTTGTATCCCCTGAAAAAGATGAAAAAAGAATCTCTATATTTCCATCAACGGTTGTAGCATCCATAGAGCCTGATATATTTTTAGCAATAACCTTTCCAAGTTTACCTTTTATAAACCACTTCTCTGATGCAACATTTTCTGCAAAAAAATTACCATCCATTCCAAGATTAAAATCTATCATAGAGAAATCTGAGTTCTCTATGCTAAGTTCTTCAAGAATCATATTGC
>JAQQAK010000460.1 GCA_028527945.1 Spirochaetaceae bacterium | reverse complement strand
AATGCCTTCCTGAAGAAATATTTCTTCACGCAGAAGCGGAAAAAAGACTGCGTCAGCATAAACAGACATGAGATTAAAATAATCCTTCTCAACAGTAGAAGCCGCAGGATATACTGTCTTGTCAGGATATGTCATCGCGTTTAAAAAGGTATTCATACTTCCATTCATCATTGATAGAAATGGATCTTTAATTGGATATTTTTCTGACCCAGCAAGTACACAATGCTCGACCATATGAGCGACTCCGGTACTGTCTGAAGGTGGAGTTTTAAAAGCAAATGAAAAAAGGTTTTCTTTATCATCATTAAAAACATGAAAGACATCAGCTCCGGTTATATCATGGTTAAGACGTACCCCAACACCCCGATATTCAGGTAGTTCATCAACTGAAGTAACAGTAAAACCATGGAGCTTGTCTCCAATCTGGAAATTATTCATTCATCATCCTTATGTCTCCTGTCTTGGGAGATTTTTCTCGTATTCTTTTAAGTAAAATTGAAAAACGGTTTAAGTCACACTTCATAATCACTTGTGCCTCTCCATCAGCTTCTTCTGGATTATTAACACGAACAGAAGCCCCACGGCGTTCATCATTATGATCAAGTATTATTTTCAAATACATTTCTTCTTTTTCAACAGCAACTGCGGAATCTATAAGACAAGCAGCTGTTAGAGGATCAGGAAAACCGCAAACTCTTGAACCTCTCTGCCTTTCATTAAAATCAACATAAACTTCCTGCATTTTATAGAACAAGTCTCCGGCAGGAACACCGCTTAAACCCAAATCAAAAAAGTCTGCTTCAGGCATCATTCCTGCAACAGTAGCATCCCAGGTTAGTATTTTTACAGGAAGCCCTGTTCCTAAACAAAAAGCTGCCGCTTCAGGATCAAAAAAGAAGTTAAACTCTGCAAATGGAGTTACATTTCCTCGGCCTATTGCTGCCCCCATCATAATTATTTCAGATACCAGTTCATTCAATTCCGGGTATAAATTAAAAGCGACTGCAATATTAGTAAGAGGACCAAGAGTAACAAGTTTTAATCCGGGATTTGCCTTTGCGGTAAGATACAAGCCTTCAGCAGCATTTTGCGATTCAACATCCTTTCCTTTTTTATCAAGAACGACATTACCAAAACCGTTTTCACCATGGATACCGGAAGAATCATGTTTTATTCTTGTAAGAGAAGTCGAACAGCCTCTGTATACAGGAATATCCTGTCTATCATAAAATGCCAGAAGGCCGCAAACATTATTAACAACATTATCAAGACATGTGTTTCCTGCTACACACCCAACACCTTTTAAGGACACTTCAGGACTTGATAATGCCAACATTATTGCAACCGCGTCATCAACTCCGCAATCAGTATCAATATAGATATTTTCAGCCATTTTTAACCACCTGTTTTACAAGAAAGAGAAATCCTTCTTCTTTTTTCATCTACAGAAAGAACCTTAACCCTAACCTTCTGTTTTACTTTAAGTTCATCTGCCGGATCTTTTACATAATGATCAGCAATTTCGCTAATATGAACAAGTCCGTCCTGATGAACACCTATATCAACAAAGGCTCCAAAAGCAGTTACATTTGTAACAATACCATTAAGAACCATTCCCTCAGCCAGATCAGAGATTGAATTAACACCTTCTTCAAAACTGAAAACCTTAAACTCTTCTCGTGGATCACGCCCAGGCTTTTTCAATTCTTCGATAATATCAAGAATTGTAGGAAGTCCTGAGGAACTGTCTACATATTCCTTTGCATTAATGCTATCAACCAAGGCTTTGTTGCCAGCAAGCTCTGCTATAGCGACACCAGTATGACTAGCCATTTTTTCAACGATAGCATAGCTTTCAGGGTGAACCGCACTTGCGTCAAGAGGATTATCTCCCTCATTTATCCGTAAAAAACCAGCAGCCTGCTGAAAGACCTTATCACCTACACCAGAAACATCAAGAATCTGATTAAGATTAGTAAAAGGCTTTTTTTCTCTATGCTTTACTAATTTATCGGCAACAGAAACACTTAAACCCGAAACATATGATAAAAGTTCACGGCTTGCAGTATTAAGCTCAACTCCTACAGAATTTACGCAGGAAATAACCACATCGTCCAGACTTTTTTTTAGAAGCTTTTGATCTACATCATGTTGATACTGACCAACACCTATTGATTTGGGATCAATTTTAACAAGTTCAGCTAATGGATCCATAAGTCGTCGCCCAATAGAAACCGCGCCTCGAACAGTAACATCCTTATCAGGGAACTCCCGCCTTGCAGTTGCAGAGGCTGAATAAATGGAGGCTCCACTTTCATTTACAGAAACAATTATTATTTCATCAGAAAATATTTTCCTCAAAAACGCCTCGGCTTCTCGACCTCCTGTTCCATTCCCAACAGCGACAGCTTCTATATTATGTTTTGAAGCAAGTGACAAAAGCTTCTTCTCTGCATCAATTTCTTTATTATGAGGAGGAAGCGGATAAATAACTCCGTCTTCAAGCAAATCGCCTTCAGCACTTAAAACAACAATTTTACAGCCTGTTCTGAGGCCAGGATCCACAGCAAGCACACGTTTTCTGCCAAGAGGAGACTCAAGCAATAGGTTTCTCGCGTTTTGAGCAAAAACCTCAATAGCAGTAATGTCCGCTTCTTTTTTGGCATTATTTTTAAACTCTGTCTCGAGCGATGAAGATAAAAGTCTGCTCCAAGAATCTTCAATTGATGTCTTAATAAAATCACGATTCTTTGGAGGGCATTTTTGTCCAGATGATAAAACCTTAAAAAAATGCGTTTCTATTTCAGTAACAGCCAGATCTTTATCAGGCTGAATATGCCATTTTAAGAAACCTTCAGCAGCCCCCCTCATTACTGCAAGAAAACGATGAGAAGGAACCTTTGACAGAGGTTCAGAATATTCAAAATAATCACTGTATTTTTCAGCTTCAGAGGCCTTTTTCTTTATAACAGAAGACTCAAAATAAGCCTTTTTCTCAAAAAGAGATCTTAGACGTCCTCGTATTTCAGCATTTTCACTTATACTTTCTGCTATTATATCTGAAGCTCCGCAGAGAGCCTCTTCAACATTAGCGACGCCTTTGTCTGGATCAATATAAGCTTCAGCCTCTTTAGCAGGATCTGAACAGCTAAAACTGGTAATACTGTCAGCAAGCCCCTGAAGACCTTTCTCCTTTGCGATGACAGCCCTTGTTTTTCGTTTAGGCCGAAAAGGGAGGTATATATCTTCCAGAATATTTAAAGCATCCGCGGCCTTTATCTTTTTTTCAAGTTCAGCAGTCAAAAGCTCTCTCTCTTTGAGTGAATCAAGAATTGAAGCTCTTCTTTTTTCAAGAGTCTCTATCTCTTCAAGCCTGTCACGAATAGCAATAATCTGAGTTTCATCAAGGTTACCTGTAACTTCTTTACGGTATCTGGCAATAAAAGGGACTGTTGCTCCATCTTCAAAAAGTTTAACAACAGCCTTTATCTGAGCAGGAGTAATTCCAAGTTCAGAGGATATAGTTTTTATGTACATGTCTATCATTAAAAGCTATTAAACAGGAGATGTGTAGAATTATCAATACAGAAAAACAGGCTTAAACTATTTACAAATTTTATCTATCAATTTCTGTAAGAAAAACGCTGCATCCCAACTTAACCGATCTTATGTGTACAACCTTGTATATCAAAAAATCAAACTATATAGTGATTGTCCTCACGCAGCATTAATAATATTATTGCAATGTAAATATGAACAATAAAGAGATAATGAAACAGAGAGCTTCTTTGCTTGCAGATATTAGAAGCTTTTTTAACAGAAATAATTACATTGAGGCAGATGTTCCGATATTAACCAAAGGAGTTATACCGGAATCATCGATAGAACTTTTTAAAACAGAACAAAAACGACCTTATGGAAGTCCTGAAGAATTATACCTACTCCCCTCGCCAGAATACTACTTAAAAAAACTGATATCAGATGGTTCAGGTGATCTTTTTTGCATATCTCATAGCTTTAGAAACTCTGAGCAAAACGGAAACTGGCACAATCCGGAATTCTCTATGCTTGAATATTACGCAATGGACGCCGACTATAAAGCTTCTATAAAAATTACAGAAAATTTATTTGAATCTCTTACAATAAACACTAAAAATCTAAAGCCTCCTTTTAGACAGATGACAATGGATGAAGCTTTTAAAAGCTTTTCAGGATTTGATTTATCAAATCACTGCACAGGAAAACTTTCCCCAGAAGAAGAACGAGCTCAGCTACGCGATCTTGCAATGAGTTTTAAGTTGTCAGTATCAAAAGATGACAGCTGGGAAGAACTTTTTAATCTAATTTTTGTACACAAAATTGAACCAAATCTCCCCCAGGACAAACCGCTTGTTCTGCTGGATTACCCCAAGGGGGTTCCGGCTCTGGCAACACCAGCAAAGCAAGAAGGTAGGCTTGAACGCTGGGAGCTTTACGCGGGAGGAATTGAACTGGCAAACTGCTATTCTGAAGAAACAGACTATAACCGTGTCAAATCATTTTTCAAGACAGAGGAAGAAGACAAGAAAGATGCTCTTGTAAAAGTAAAATCTGATCTAAACTGGTGTGAAATGTATAAAAAGGATTTTCCAAAATGCTCAGGAACAGCTCTTGGAATAGACAGGCTTTTAATGCTCCTCTCTGATAGCAAATCTATTGGGGGGGTGATTTTATTCCCACTTTCTGATATACTCGACAACCTGTGAAACGCAGACACTACTGCACAAAAACTTATATATTAAGGAAATAGATAATGATTAAAGCTGGACAAATAGATAAGGGTTCTTTCCTTTATCATAAAAATGCACCATACCTTGTAGCTGAAAGGGAATTTGTTAACCCAGGCAAAGGTTCCGCATTTGTAAGATTAAAACTAAAAAATCTGCTTGATGGGTCTGTTCTAAAAGAGACCATGAAAAGCCAGGATAATGTTGAAGATATTGAAGTAGCAGAAAAGGATTGCCAGTATCTTTATTCTGACGGTGAAAATTTTCACTTCATGGATAATGAAACATACGATCAGTTCGAAATCCCTGTGAAGAGCATGGAAGATAAAGCTCTATACATGAAAGACGGTGAAACATACAGAGTTGTAATTTGGGATGAAAATCCAATAGACATAAAAATACCTTTCAAAGTTGTTTACGAAGTAACTGAAGCAGCAGAAGCATTAAAGGGTGATACAGTAACCGGAGCTACAAAAGTCATTACAATTGAAACAGGACTAAAAGTAAAAGTACCTATTTTTATTAAGCAGGGTGAAAGAATCCTTGTTAACACTGAAACAGGAGAGTACGTAGAACGGGTAAACAACTAAAGTTCAGCGACAAATATATTAACCGGAGAGTTAATTTCAAATTTATGGGAGAGGAGATGCAATTCAACCTTTCTCTGGGCCTCTTTAGCAGTTTTGATATCGATTCAGGAACTAAACTGCTTTTAAAAACTATTGCTCAGCAAGAGTTTTTAAAAGGTAGTGAGTCAGTTCTTGACGCGGGATGTGGTGTTGGAACTATAGCCATAAGCCTGAAAAAGAGGTTCCCAACACTCTCTGTGACAGCATCAGATAGAGATGCTTTAGCTCTAAAATTTACTCAGGACAACATAAAACTTAATGGTTTTAACAGTGAAGATATAAAAACAGCTTCAGGATTACTTCCGGGAAGTCTTCAGATGCCTATAGAAGGGCTCCCAGCCCGCTATGATTCAATAATTTCTAATATTCCGGCAAAAGCTGGAAATCCTGTTATTGAAGACTTTATAAAAAACTGTGGACTCCATCTTAACGAAGAAGGAAAAGCCGCCATTGTTATAGTAGAGCCTTTGGCTGATTTTGCAAAAGAATGCCTTAATGAATCCGGAGCCCAAATAATCTATACAGAAGCTGATAAAAACTATTCAGTATTTCATTTTATTCCTGAGAAACAAACAGAAACAAAAAGTTTTTCAGAAGTATATGAAAGAACAAACGATATGGTTTCAGGATTTTACGGGCTTCCTGAATTTGATTCCATTTCATACGCGACAAAAATTACCCTTGAAATGATAAGCAAGTTTCAAAATGGGAGAAAAACAATTATATGGAATCCAGGAATTGGTCATATTCCTTTAAAATGCAGCAATAAAAAAAATCTTGTTTTAGCAAGTTCTGATCTGCTTCAATTGAAAGCGACAAACTATAATGTTGGACTTGAGAACAGAAGTTTACACCTATCAAAATTTACCGAACTTGAAAAAAATGAATTGTCTGAAATAGATTATATTATTGCTTCTCCGGATTTTATCACTGGAGCAGAGGTCGAAAAGGATATTATCGAAACCTCAAAAAAGCTTCTTAGAACCGGAGGAAAATTAATTGTAACCGGTAAGAGTTCTGATATTTCAAGAGTAGAAAAACGCAAAGATAATTTTATAATAAAACAGAGTATTAAATTTAGAGGTTTTAGAAGTCTTTTTCTTGAAAAACAATAAGCAATTCTAAGCAGTTAGACATACTTTATTTTTCAAGCAAGATAGAATATAATCTCAGTTAAATTTAATCGATAAAAATTTCAATAAACAGAATGGAATTAATACACTCAAGTATTTTTGTCATTTTAGCTTTTGGCAGTTTTTTATCATCTTTTAGTTGCTATGCAACTAAGATTCTCGCCTTCCATGGCGAGCCTCTAACGCAAAGTTTTTATAGGAGATATTTATGAAGGTAACAACAAAAGGCAGATATGGACTCCGCGCAATACTAAAGCTCGCAGAACAAAAAGATAACAAACCTTTAGCTATCAGTTCTATAGCGACAGATGAACAAATTTCTCCTGAGTTTTTGGAACAAATATTTTACAAAATGAAAAAGTCAGGAATCATAAAATCAACAAGAGGACCCGGTGGAGGTTTTAGTATAGCAAAACCTGTAAATGAAATAACGCTATCAGACATTCTTAAATCAGTAGGAGAACCAGTGATGCTTTCTCCATGTAGTACTGAGGAAACAAAAGATAATTGTTCACGAATAGAGAACTGTCCAGCTTACTGTATATGGCAAGATGTTTCTGAACACCTTAATGAATACTTCAGCAGTCTTACACTTGAAGAAATAATGAAAAAAGGAACTTCTCAAAATATATAAACAATCAACAGCCTTGTCCAAGCTTATTTCAAGGCTTTGACAAGACGTTATTCTAATTTTTTAGGGTTGATTTAAAGAAAGATAAGGATATCCATTGTTTGTTGTCTCTGAATTATCTATAGACCAATAGTCATCTGAGAAAGTCCAACCGGAATAATTTGAAGAATCTTTCATTTGTGATGTAGAAAGTGCAGCTACTCCTGAAGAGGCAGCATCTCCATCCGCACATAGAGTTCCATCATAATAACAATCAGAGAAACTTGCAGATGATGTATTAGCTCCAATAAAGCCCATAATTGTTGCGGAGGAATCAGAATCTTCTGTAACAGCATAACAATTACTATAACTTGAAGAACTTGTTGATATACCTAAAAATCCTCCTGCATAAGTGCCCGTGGTTTCACTCAGCTTTGAAATTGAATAACAGTTCGAAACAGTACTGGAAGTATCATCTCTGCCAATAAAACCTCCTATTGTAGAACCTTTAACAAGCGCTGTTTCTGAATAACAGCTGTCAAATACAACACTTTCAACCTTTCCAACAAGTCCTCCAACATCTGAAGTTCCAGTAACAATACATTTTGATGAACAATTAATTACGGTTTCATCGTAACCACTTTTTTTACTACCCAGATATCCAGCCAGGCCACCAACAAAATCACCACCGGAAACTTCCCCAAGAACCGTACAGCCACTTATATGACAATTAGAGCCTTTCCCTAATAAACCACCGACCTTATCTCCGCCATGAATATCAACATTGTTTAGTGTAAGATTTTTAATTACGGCACCATCAGCGTTAGCAAAAAAACCTTGATATGCCTCTGTTGTAGTAGATGTTCCTATTGTAAGATTAGAGATCTCTTTTTCATTTCCATCAAAAGTTCCAGTGTATTTATAATTTTGATCTCCTAATGAAGAAAAAGAAACACCATCCATATCGATATCATTTTCAAGTATATAATCATAACTTCTAAAATCCGCGTTAGATGTAAAATTATCTGATATATAAACAAGCTCTTCGGCAGATTTAATCGGATTAGGCGAATCGCTCCCAAGTTCTGATATTGTAAATAATGCGGACTCTCCATAACTGCCATATTCTCCATCATTTTTAGCACAGCAATGACAATAGTAAGTACCAGCAGATAAGGAATCAGAATCTTCAACTGTATAACTCTTTTCAGATGTTGTATAAGCTATAAC
>JAQQAK010000459.1 GCA_028527945.1 Spirochaetaceae bacterium | reverse complement strand
TGGGCTCGAAGTTATTTGGTTTAATAATAGTTTCTCAGAGTATTTTCCAGGAGAAACCATAATAAACAGAAATCTTTCTGCTTTAACAAAAACGCAGTTAAAGAGCCGAATTTCAGCCCTGCCTAATAATTCAGGTAAATTTAATATTACTTTAACTTCTGATAAAAAACTTTCATCAACCGTCATTATGATAGTTTTTCCATTAGATCCATCTAACAGTGAAAACCCTAAAAACTTTATTGGTTTTATAGACGATTTGACAGAATCAAGAAACAAGATGCTTAGAAAAACCTATATGGGACTTTTAGAGGCATCAAAGCTAAAGGATGATGATACAGGAAATCACATTAAGCGTGTTGGCGCGTTTGCAAGAGCATTGAGTGAAGCCTGTTATAAAAATAAACTTTACCCTGAAATAAATCTTGATTTTATAGAATCGATACATTTTCTTGCACCTATGCACGATGTTGGAAAGATTGGAACGCCCGATAACATTCTGACCAAAAGAGGCCCTCTTGATGACGCAGAATGGGCAATTATGAAAGAGCATACAATAAATGGAGCTCTTATTCTTTCAAATTACCCTGATAAAATGGCATCAGAAATTGCAAGAGCACACCATGAAAAGTGGGATGGCAGCGGATACCTTTTTGGCCTTGCAGGAGAGGACATACCACTTGCAGCCAGAATTACAGCCATTGCTGATGTTTACGATGCTTTACGAATGAAGAGGAGCTATAAAGATGCCTTTCCTCATGAAAAAGCTGTTGATATTATAACTTCTTCAAGTGGAAGTCATTTTGATCCTACCCTTATAAAAGTGTTCTTATCAATTGAGAAAGATTTTGAAAACATCTGTACAGCTCTTTCAGACGAGCCGCCTGAAGGTCTACAAATGGTTGAGAACTGGCATTCTTATTCAGAATCTGATACATATTCAGATGTTGAAGAAATTGAAGAATTGGAAGAGCTTTAATATTTGTTTGAATTAGTATCAAATATCAGTTATCTTTGTTAAGAAAAAAATCATCAAGCTTAGGTAGTTCAATCGAAGTCTTTAATGCTTCTTTGTTTTCTTCCTGAATAGCAAGATAAACTTCTTTTCTGTAAACCTTAATCTCTTTTGGAGCATTTATTCCTATTTTTACCTGATCACCCTTTATTTCTATAACTGAGATTTCTATGCTGTCGCCAATATTTATACTTTCATTCTTTTTTCTTGTAAGGATCAGCATACTTCTTCCTTGTTACCAGCAAGCTCTTCAAATATATAGTGTTTGGTCTTCCATTTTGGATTTATCGCAATAGATTGTCTGGCTGTACGATTCTGCCTATTTACAACTATGGGTCCCTGGAGATTAGCAGACATTTTTTGTTGATTTTCAGGAATAGTTACAATAGCAAAAATGAGCATATTATCAGTGTCATCAGGTTTTAGACCGATTTCTTCAAGTTCGCTACCTGCTACATCAAGCTTATAATCTTTTCTAAAAATGAAGGGACTTATTAATACAAAAGCTGTTTCTTTTATATCCAGAGACTGCAGCCAATAAAAGGGCTGCTGCGCAGCATCAAGAAGCGCAAAGTCTTTTAAACTTTCAAAACCAAATATACCATTCGGGAAAAATATTTTTTGTCGTTCATCGATATCGATAGTTCCATAAGCTTTTGTATTTACTGTAATCATTATTACCTCAAATAATCCAGAAGTGTCGGTTTTAATACTTTGGCAGCTGTCTGAAGAGTTGCCTGCTGAGTTTTTTCCATCATTTTCAAATCTGTTATAGCTTCCGCAAAATCCAAATCAACAGCATTGGAATTCATTTGCTGTATATTCGGTATTTCATAGGCGATTCTCTTATACGTTGTATCAAGTCTTTCATCTTCTGCGCCAAGTCTTGTAATCTCTGAGAGAATATTATTGTGAGCCATATCTATACCTTTTAAGGCCTTACCACCAATATCAATTGTATTTCCCACATAAAGATTATCTCTGAGAGCTATAACCATATCAAAAAGTGAGCCGCCGGAGACTCTTGCGTCTTTATCTATATTAGCCGGAGGTCTGCCGGAACGTGCTGACACAAGCCCTAAATCTTTAAGAACACTCCCCCCGTCAGTGTCTTCCATCCAGATCTGGTGTGGGGTTGTAGACTTTAAGATTATAGAATTAGTAACAGGATCAAGCTGAGCTTTTACAGCAATATCCGCGTCATTTATCTTGGCCATTACAGCGTGAACATTGTCTCCTGCATTGAGTTCTATGTTTTCTCCATCAATTGATATTGAAGTATCTTCAAGAACACTATAATTAGAAGCGTCTACAGAAGAAAACACCTGCTGTTGTTCAGCCCAAAACACACGATTCCCTGGAAAATCTGTATTCATATAACTGCTTTCAGAAACCTCAGTCTCCTGTCTATTTACAGTTCCTACATATTCAACAGATGTAATCTTCTTACCGGCAGCCCCTGGGACCATACCAGTTTCTGCCCTAAAAGCTATTCCGTTATTTTTATCACCTGAAAAAATTGAATTACCGTTTCCATCTTCAGCGTTACTTATTTCTACAAGTTCATTAAGAAGCTGATTAACTTCTTCACCCATTTTAGCCTTATCTTCTTTAGAATAAGTATCATTGGAACCCTGAATGGCAAGTTCTCTGATTCTCAAAATAATATTATTGGCACTTGTCATATAACCTTCAGCAACGCGGTGATCGCCCTGAACTTTTTCAATATTATCAGAAAATCTTTTAAGTCTTGTTATTTTTGATTGAAACCTTGTTGAATGGGCAGCAGCCAAAGGGTCATCACGCAATTCACGAACTCTGGTCTGTTCAGCAATTTTGCCCTGAAGATCGCCCATTTTCCATTCCTGCAGACGCATACGGTATTGATAATCATCGTTAGGCATGTATGTACTTATTCTTTTCATTTACTATACCCCCATCCTGTTAATTATGGTGTCAAGCATATCATCAAATGTATTTACAATTCTTGCGGCAGCAGAATATCCATGCTGAAACTTAATCATTTCAGAAAGTTCTTCATCCATATTTACCCCAGAAATAGATTCCTGCATATCTTTCAATTCTTTCATAATTATATTTTCTGTATCCAGCGAACGCTGGGCTGTTTCTCCTTTTAGGCCAATAGAAGCAACAGTCTGAGCAAAATATTCATCAAATCCAGGAACATTCCCAACCATTACAGGATTATTTCTGAGAGCCGCAATAGTCTTGGCTGCAGAACCATCTCCAGGCATTGCGGGTCTTCCATTTAAGCCGTAACCGGCCGCTATAGCCCCAGGATCGTTTTTAACAGTATTAGTTAACTCTATATATCCTGAAGGGTGTGATAAAGGCGCTACGGCAAAGCGTGTGTCAGGGCCATGAAGTTGATTAACAGCATCTGAAGTTTCCCAGTCATAAGCTCCATCCTCACCTGCTGCTGACAATATTCCGGCATATCCAACAAGGAACTGGCCAGAATCTTCTACATGTCTAATCACAAAGTCAGGATTATCCATACTGTCGGCCGGAGTAGCCTTCAAGCTCAATTGGCCATTTCTGTTAAGAGAGGCTGTAACTTCAGAATTTGAAAAATTCACTCTATCAACTATATCCTGAACAGTATCTGTAGGGTAATAATTTATTTCATTTACCCCGCCAGGCGATGAAAGCTTAATTGTTCCGCTTATACCGACCTGAGCCTGAGCATCAAGACTGTTAGAACCATTTATTCTGAAAATCCAACTTGAGTCATATTCACCGTCACCATCACGGTCATAATTTCCTGAGATATTATTTATAAAAGGATATTCTTTAAAGAAATCTACTCCTGTTTTTCCATTCAAACCATAACCTTCTGAATGGTTTTCATTTACAAGATCTACAAAGTTAATAACCATTGTATCAAAGTTTTGAATCTCAGATCGAACATCACCATCTCTAAGCTCTAATAAGGCAGCAAGTTTGCCGCCCTGAAAATTAGTTTTCTGCCCGCTTTCGTCCCAGAGAACACTCAAGTAACCTTCATTATCTGAATCAGGCTCAGCTTTAATATTATGAACAAGTTTTCCCTGCATTAAATGCAGTCCGCCTGAATGTATGGTAAACTCATCAGGATCACGCCCATCTGTAGTTATATTTATGATTGAAGAAAGATCTCTAACAAGTCTGTCACGCTCATCATAAAGATCATTAGGATTATCACCTACAGCTTCTATTTTTACAATTTGCTCATTTACGCCACCAATGTCATTCAATATTGAATTAACACGGTCTACTGTAACCTGAACATCTTCATCTATCATTGTACGTATTTCTTTAAGAGACTTATATCTATCTTGAATACCATCAGCAAGAGCCTGTCCTCGTTCAATAACAGCCTGCCGAGAAGGAAGCTCATCAGGATACATAGACAATTCCTGCCATGAGTCCCAGAATTTATCCATTAAGTTTCTTACAGAAGAGTCTGTTGGTTCATTATAAACCTGCTCTACCATCAATATATATTTATCGCGTGCTTCCCAATAGCCCTGATCATCACCTTTTCCAACAATCCTGTTTTCAAGAATTTCATCGCGAACTCTTTCTATACGGTTAACCTGAACTCCCTGTCCAATCTGGCCGGGAGTGTCTTCTCTGTTTAAACCAGGCATGTAGAGAGGATCTACTGCACCCATCTGTACCTTTTGACGGGAGTATCCGTCTACTGAAGCATTACTAACATTGTGCCCAATTGTGGACAGCCCCTGCGTATGGGCAACAAGGCTTCTTTTTCCTATTTCTATTCCGGTAAAGGTGGACTGCATTCTTACTCCTCCTACTCTATTTCAACTTACAACTGTTTATTTAAAACCATTGGATCGTTCTGTGCGGGCTTTTTATTTCCACTTTTAGAATAAATATCTCCCCGTCTGTGAGGAAAAACTTCATCCAGAACGCTTCTTGTTGTATCTCCAACAGTTTTCACATACTGATCAATACCAATAGTAATACCCTGCATTCTAAGAAGTGCTACTTTCATTTTTCGATACGATGAAAGACATCTTTCTCTGCAATCACCTTCCAAATGCAAGGCCACTGAATAAAAACCATCATCAGATTTTTTATTCAACAGTTTTTTTAATTCTATATAAACAAGGTTGCGCTGCTCTTCTA
>JAQQAK010000458.1 GCA_028527945.1 Spirochaetaceae bacterium | reverse complement strand
TACCACCTATAGATCTCATTGTGGCAGCAATTTCTTCAACAGTTGCTGAAATTTCTTCTGAACTCGATGCCAAATTATGCCCAAGTCTGCCAGATTTATCACTTACGCCCTTTATACTTGAAATAGTATTACGGAGACTTTCAATAAAATTATTAAAATACTCTGCCATAGAACCCAGCTCATCTTTTGAAGTAACATCAACCATCTTTGTGAGATCTCCCTCACCTTCTGAAATATCATGAATCATATAAGTCATTTTATTAACAGCCCGGGTAACAGAAGAGACAGAATAAATGAGTAAAATAAGAATAACAATGATAGAAATTACAGCGGTTACAATTATTGATTGACTTACCGCGTTAACGATGTCCAATATATTTTGCTCATTCATGGTTAATATAATATACCAATCAAAATCTTCAACATGATTAACATAAGCTCGCTTACTTACAATCTTTCCTGTTACAGCATCTTTATAATTATAATTGGTAGAACCATTTTTTATTTCAATGAGTTCCTTTATAAAATCATCTCCGGTAATACTGTCTCTGAAATCTGACTTCTTACCAATTTTATCCTGATCATAATAAGCTATAACAGTAGAATCTCCATTAACAATGTATGGATAAGAACCAAACAATAATTTGCTATATAACTTTTTATTTAATTCTTCAATCTGAGCCGTTTCAAAATCATCAAGTTTTTTCTGCACTTCATCCAAATAGTATCCGCAACCAATAACCCATCCCCAAGGAGAAAAATATCTAGCATGGCTTAATTTTTCAAAAGACATTCCATTTGCTTTTTTAGGCCACCAGTATGAAATAAAAATTCCATTTGACGGCTCATTCATTGCGCCCTGAATACTTTTTTTAATGAAAGGATTACCTTTTTCATCTTTTTTATTAGTCCAATCCTCTCCTTCATTTTCAGGATTATTAGGTAAAATAAGAGTCATGCATTCTTTGTCTGTAGCCCAGAAATATCCATTATCCCCAAAACGAAGCGCTCTTAGTTCAGCTTTAGCCTGCTCCTGAGCTGCTCTTCTACTTAGCACTCCTTCGTTCTCTTTTATGTAATAATTTTGAAGAATTGATTCTCCCAAATCTGTCAAAGTAGATAATCTTGCTCGTTCTGATTCAATATGAGTTTTTTTAAGTTTTGAATAAAAAATTGTTTCAATATCAACTTCTGAATGAAGTTTATAAATTGCGTATTCAAAAATTTCGGTAAATGTTTCATTTAATGTCTTACTGACCATCGTAGAAGTACTAAGAACAAGAAATAAATATGCCAAAACTGTTGCAGTAACTACCGGTATTAAAATTTTCAAAGAAATCTTCTTCATCTTTCACATCCTTGCAATCATATAAATAGCTTTAAAAGCTGCGCTTACATTTTTAGGTTAGTACACGCAAAACCTCAAAACAAGTGAAAAAGATTATTTTCAATTTACCGGATAATTTTTTAAGAATAGAGGTCCTTTCAAAACTTAAGAAGTTTTGAAGAAGCTACCTTAATGTAAATGAAGAAGATAAAAAAGAGTTGCTTTCAGGGTTACGAACCTCGCTGTTTCGTAAGCTGAAAGCTTTTTAATGTTTATATAATTTTAATCGAATAATACGTAGAAAGCAAATTCTTTTTTATTTTCAGGAATAATTTGATTATTGAGGCTCTATTAAGTAATTAGTCCACTAACCATAGGATATGAACTACTGTTTCCAGCTTCATCTGTCACAATGAATGTAAAATAATATGTACTCCCAGTAGAAAGACCTGTTACAGTTTTAGTTGTTATATTATAAGTGGCAGAACCAAATTGAGTGCCATTTGCTACTGCATCTGAAACAGTGCTTATGTTGCTGCTTGTAGAATAATAAACACTATAAGAAAGATTAGCAGAGCTATTGTAAACTATATAGACTCTTATTAACTATAACAATCCACAGAGTAGAAAAATTATAGTGTAGATACTGAAACCTGAGTGTAACAGCTCTGGTTCCCGGCCTGATCTATGACAATTACATTAAAATAATAAGTAGTCGCATTATTTAGATCACTTACTGTTTTTGATGTAATATTTTCTGTATACGAATCAGAAATGATTCCATTTGAAATAATATTTGAAACAGTATCAATGTTACTTGCAGTTGAATAATATACACCGTATTGCAAATTTTCTGCAGAAGTTAAATTATCAGAAGAAGAAGACCATGAAAGATAAACAGAAGAACTGGAAATTGCGCTAGCAGATAATTCTCCACCGCTATAAGGAGATGTTATATCAAGTGTTGTAAAAGAAGATTTTAGATAAATTGACGATAATTCATTATAAGAAACAACTATGTATACATAATAAGAAGTTCCATCATCAAGCCCGGAAATGGCAGAACTGGTTATACCAGATTCATATAAAACTACTGAATTTCCATTATCCAAATCTCTAATAGAACTTATATTATCAGAGCTGGAGTAATAAACAGAATAAAGCATTTCAGAATTAGAAACAGCATCCCAGTATAATATCACAGAAGAACTTGTTATATTACTAAAACTGATATAACTTGTATTCGCTTCAGGAGTAGTGATTGCTGATGCTGGAGTTCCAGAAACAGAGTCTGAGTAATCGCTTTCTCCATAAATATTTACAGATTTTATCCAAAAATAATATAAA
>JAQQAK010000457.1 GCA_028527945.1 Spirochaetaceae bacterium | reverse complement strand
GTAAATTTAAATAAACGAAATCTCATCAGAAAATATTGAAAAATGTTATCAAATATGATAACTTAATAATATGAATTGGAAAGTTAGTTTTTATAACAAGAAAGTTTTTGATGAGACCTATAAATTCCCAAAAGGAATTATTGCTAATTTCTTGCATATAATTGAATTAATAGAAGAATTTGGTCCTTTTTTGGGAATGCCCCATGTAAAAGCCTTAGGAAAAGGTCTTTTTGAAATAAGAGCAAAAGGAAAAGAGGGAATAGGAAGATCTTTATTTTGTGCTTTAAAAAATAATGAAATAAACATATTACATTCTTTTATAAAAAAAACACAAAAAACCCCTAAAAAAGAAATGGATTTAGCAATAAAAAGAATGAAGGAGGTTCTTTAATGGAAAGAATAGATTTTTCGGAATTTAAACACAAAGTCTTAGAAAATGAAGAAATAAGAGAAGAATATGAAGCATTGAAACCTGTATATGAACTTCGACGGAAACTTATTGAACTAAGACAAAAGTCAGGCTTAACTCAAGCGGAAGTAGCTGAAAAGCTACATACACAAAAAAGTAACATATCTCGCTTGGAAAATATAAATACTAAGAATTCTCCAAGAATATCTACAATACAAGAATATGCGAATGCAATGGGATATGATGTACAAATTGAGTTTATACCAAGACAATAATTTATAAAAAAGACACCATTTAACAAAGCAAATGCAGTTGTCAAAACCTTTGGCATGTTTTTTGCGGAGACGTTCCGGCGGCCGGCGATCATTCGCCGCCCACCTCCACTCAAAAAACACGCCAAGCCTCGAAGACTCGGCCGGTTTCGCAACTGATTTGGGCGTTAAATGTATGGAAGTTTTTTCAGTACAAGAATTAAAATAAAAGTGTTACAATATTGTAAGGATAAATTATGGATCAAATTGAGCGATTAGATGAACTTATTAAAAAGGGTAATTTGGTTTTAAGTACGCATACGCCAAATCCACCCAATTTTATTGGTTTCCCAACTTTAAATGCTGGAAAATTTGGTGCATGGAAAACACAAACAATTGCTTTTTTAGAATCAATACTTCCAAGTGAAAATATTTATCTATATACATTTAGAAACGAAATTACACAAGGTTTTAAAGGTACAGTATCGACAGGTATAGAGATACTTGAATCTTTGAAAGAAGATATTGAGAACGGTTTTCTTCAAACAGAAAATGCTGAAAATTTATCTAATCCTTATGACAATGTGGTTCTTATTTTTGAAAAATTTCATACTGTAGCACGCCAATTAAGAGAAAGATATAGCGATAGAAATACACTTGAAATAGAAGATGAATATGATGTTCAAGATTTATTTCATTCTTTACTAAGATTATATTTTGATGATATACGTCCAGAGGAATGGACACCTAGTTATGCCGGACAATCAGCACGAATGGATTTTCTTTTAAAAAATGAAAATATTGTAATAGAAATTAAGAAAACTAGAAAAAATTTGAAAGCAAAAGAGGTAGGTAACCAATTAATAGAAGATATTGAAAGGTATAAAAATCATTCTGGATGTGATATTTTATTATGTTTTGTATATGATCCAGAAGGTTTGATAGGCAATCCTAAAGGATTAGAAAATGATCTCAATAGGGATACAAACGAAATCCATGTCAGAGTTTTTATTAGGCCATGAGTTCGTTTTAAAATTTAGAAAGAATACATTAATTTATGAAATATGTTGAACAAGAAAAAATACTAAACCATCATAAAGAAATTCTGGGAAATGATTTAGGTAAACTATATTATTCCCTAAAGAATACTTTGTTTTCTTTACAAATTAAATTCCAGATGTATATGTCATTATATGGTTCAAAAGAAACTGTTGATATATTAAACGAATTTCAGGGAGCTTTTTTTGGAGAAATCCAAGATATTCTTTTAGATGATATTATTCTTCATATAAATAAACTATTTTCTTACTCTGGAAAAAGAGATAATAAAGTCCTTAGCTTTTTTTGTTTACCAGATTTAATATCTGATATTGTTATAAAAGAAAAGATTATAGAAATACTAAAAAAATATAATCAAAATTATTTAACAACAAAAACAAGAAGAAACAAATACATCGCACATTTCGATTATCAATTCTTTGTAAACAAAAAGGAGATCGATATTTCTATAAAAATGGATGATATTAAAGAGATAATTGATTCGATGTGGTCAATAATAGAATGTATAGAAGATCATTATTTTAATACATGTATAGAGAGATATATATATTCTCCAAGCATGAGTATTGAAGTATTACTAAAAAAAATGAAATGCTTTAATTATGTTGGAATGAAGAAGATTTTTGAGATTGCAAACAATTAATTTGTCGAAATTATTTTAGGTTATGCTATTTTGTTCCAACATTTAACAAAAGAAATGAAGTAGTCAAAACCTTTGACATGTTTTTTGCTAAAGACGTTCGGGCTCCAGGCGTCATCGCCTTCCGCCCTCACTCAAAAAACATGCCAACCCTCGAAGACTCGGGACGGTTTCGCTACTTATTTCGTCGTTATATGTATATAGTATATAGATATAAAAAATATATTACTAACTTGTATATAGATATAAAAGCAATACGGGATTAATATCTGTCACAAAACAATCAAGGAGGACAATATGTCTAGAAGTGCAAATGATGACAGATCAGATTCTATGAATCCCAACAATGAAGCTAATCAGGAAAGTATTGATAAT
>JAQQAK010000456.1 GCA_028527945.1 Spirochaetaceae bacterium | reverse complement strand
TTTATCAATTTCATTATTAGTTTGAGTCACTACTTTATAGAAATCAATAGACCACACATTACTTGATATTAGCATTAAGAAGAATAAACTAAATAATTTTTTCATTTTAATAACCTTATTTTAAAGATATCATCTATTTATTCAAAATAAATTTATTTCAGACCACTGATATTTAGAGCAAAAAGTTTTTAACTTTTCAAAAAAATTACTATTAATACTCTTAAAATATAGGACAATTATATTTCTTTTAAACAGAATTATCATCATATTTATTAATTACTTCGATAAAAAATTTTTATTCATTATATAACCGTAAGTGCTTCATAATAACTCTAATATCATGATAATTGTTATAATATTTCCCCAATTATTCAATTATTTTAATATAACATTCATTACCCCAATTAATTCATACAGCATTTTTACCTTTCATAAACACCTATATGAGCCTATATAACACCTTTATTTTGGCTCAATTCTTGCGTGTGTTTAACGACGATTTGAGTAGCGAAATCGTCCCGAGGTCTTCCGAGGGTTGGCGCGGTTCCTGAACGCAGGTGGGCGGCGAATGATCGCCGGCCGCCGGAGTGTCTTTAGCAGGAACCGTGACAAAGATTTTGACTACTCCAAATCTTTTGTTAAATGCCGATGATATCGACTCATTTTAGAAAAATAAAAATGTACCAAAGGCCAAGCCCATATGGGCGTCGCTTATATTCACTTGTTAAAGGAAGTGTTTTGGCTCTTCTAACAAACCGTACGACGGAGTCAAGGTTTGTTATTATTATAAATATTTTTTATCTCATCTATATATTCTGTTTTTATAACGCTCTAAACATTTTTGGGATATTTTTAATTCTTGAAAAGCTTTAAATAAATCATCAACACTTTCAGGTAATTTTAATTCAATGATAGAGGCGTTTATTCGGTGTTTAACATCTTCTTTTAAATTTTTCTTCCAAATAAATTCTTTGTCTTCGTCTTCTTTTAAATCAAATAAATCTTTACTTAAATCTCCATTATTTTCCCAATCTCCTCCTTTATCTTCAGAAATATACCCCCAAGGCCATGTTGTAGAAGAAATCATCCCTTCAAGTAAATATGATTTGATTTTTGATGGGAGCCAATTACTTTGTTTAGAAAGCAACCAAAATAAATGATCTGCATCATAGAAAGGGGATACAATTGGTCCAAAAGTTCCTCCACTGAAATACGCATGTGCTATAGAATCCGGTTTATAATAACCAAAATTATCATGACGTAATGCCCAAGTTTCATCACATACAGGACTTTTTCCATCAATAGTCAAAGCAATACCAGATCGGGATTTTTCTCTTCGATTTTTCTGGCCTTGTAATAAAGATTTTTTAAAATTATTTTCAAATACATCCTTAAAACCACCTTCAAAGCCCCTAATTGTTAATTGAGGAGCATATTCAGCAGTCAAAGAAGGAAAATCCAAACAAGTTTCATATAGTCCCGTTTCTGTGTATATAAAATTTAAAAGTTCTTCTGGACATGTTAATGGTGAAATAGGAATTGAATCTGCTTTTCTAGTCCAAGAAAGTTGCATAGCTGTCCAAGCTAAACGCTCACCCCATTCTCTCGAATTTCTATTCTTAGGAGGTAGAGGGTAACTCCATCTTCCCCAAATTGATTCTTCTGGAATTATATTATTGAAGCTATTTGATCGATTAGAAGCTTCAATAACATCGATCCAATATTCATCTGTAACAACTGGAGGAACAAAATCCCAATCCAATAAGAAATCACGAGCGGCGACTAATGGGCTTCCTTGAGGATAGATTACTTCCTTAATTTCTTTCACTATTTGAATTAATCCATTTTCTGATAGTGATGCTTTTTTATTGGCTATTGAAGGTGAGTATTCTAATACCTGCTTATATGTTAAATCATGCCAGATAGGTAAAATTACTTTTTGTTTTCCATTAATTTCTTTTTCAGTTAATCCATCTAATTCATATTGAGTCCATTGTTTTTTTAAAAAGGATGGACTAATTACTACAGCACCAAATCTGGACTGACTAAGTCCTTTATCAATAGCTCTTCTTATACTATCACCAAGTTTAAGAGAAAATTCATCATACCATACTTCGATATTCTCATTTTTCAATAATTCTACAAGTGGTCTTACTAAAGATTCTTTATCTTCAGAAGCATGGCATATAAATAAATCATATAACATTTTAATAAAAGACCCTTAAAATAATAATATACAAATCACTTAATTCATTATACTTCATAAATTACATTTTCTATAGTATCAAAATATACCTTCTTTTACGCCCGTCGGCCGGAGGTCCGGGCGTCTTCCTCTTAGCCAAAACATTTCCTATAACGTCCCGGGAATATAAGACGTTTTTATTTTTCTCATTGATTCTAACACACCCGAAGGTATCCCGAAACTGAAAAATCCCCGTGCATTTAACATATTATATTCACAAGTTTTCCACAAAAAAATAATAAAATATCTTCTATATAATAGACTTTATTTTAAAGATATCCAGTTTCTATATAACTTGCTAGAACAGTTGTTATTATAGCATTATATAAAACTGACTTTAAAGCAGAATAAAAAGAAAAAGTTAGTAACAGTTATGGACGAAAAAAAATTGGATAAGCATCTTAACGATTTTAGACTATTTCTTTTAGAAAAAACGAATATAGAAAAGAGATTATTTAATTATTATACTTTTTGGGTAAAGGAATATTTAAAAGAAGAGTTACGTAATAAAAAAAGAATAAGTTTAACACAATTTGGTACCAATTTAGAAAAAAACGGAAGATATGAACCATGGCAAATTATACAGGCAAAAACTGCTGTTTCTTTATATCAAAAGTTTAAATCATCTCCAGCAATAGAAAGTAGTTGTTCAAAGAATAATTTAACTGACTATAAATCTTGTA
>JAQQAK010000455.1 GCA_028527945.1 Spirochaetaceae bacterium | reverse complement strand
TATTACTTTTCCATCATTGCTTGGGTTTACTGATAGTTCTGATTTCTGGATGGCTTTTTCAATCTCAGAAAGCATGCCTTTATCCCAAGGCTGAATAACAACAAGTCTTGCTTCCGGAACAGAAACAGTAGCAACCTGATTTAAAGGAGTAGGGGTACCATACGCTTCAACCCGAATCTGATCGAAAAGAGCTGAAGATGCTCTTCCTGTCCTAATTGTTTTGAAGTCATCTTGTAATGCTGATACAGATTTCTTCATTTTACTTTCTGCGGTTGAAATTGATTCCTGCATATTTCTTTCTCCTGTAAAAAACTCGACTTTAGTTACGAGTAATGTTTTTTTGAGAGGAGCTTAAGTTTTATGAGAAACTTAAGATGATAAAATTATCATTCCCCTTATAAAGTCTGCAAATAAAAGTTTTAAAACTGTTTAGCAGATATAGTTATTTAAGTTTTTATAAAAAAATCTGCCGATTTGAGAGTCGGCAGATTTATATTCAATTAGATTTCTTCTCCAACCTTGTAATATGCAAAGTCTGAGATTGAAAGTTTTGTTCCGACTTCTTTACCAACAGCAGCAAGAACTTTTGAAAGACTTGTTTTATCGTCTTTAATGAAAGGCTGCTCAAGAAGACAGATTTGAGAAAAATGCTTGTTGAGTTTTCCCATAACAATTCCCTGAAGAACCTTTTCAGGTTTATCAAGACTTTCTGCCTGCTTCATGAAGATTTCTTTCTGTTCATTAGCGTATGCTTCATCTACACTATCTTTTGAAAGATATAGTGGGTTGAATGCTGCAATATGAAGAGCACAATCAAAGGCAAATTCTTTAAGCTTTTCATTTTCAAAAGCACTCTTGTCTTCTGCTGCAAGTTTTACAATAACACCAATTCCACCTTCGCCGTGAATATATTCCATACAGAATTCATTTTCAGCAATCTGAATTGTTTTAAACCTTTTAAGTGATATATTTTCCTTAATTCGGCTTATTACAAGTTTAACCTGTTCTTCAAGCTCAGGAGTGAGCTCTGAAAGATTCTTATCTACAATATTGTCAATTAGTTCTTTTCCAGCATTGATAAAGTTTTCATTTCTTGCAACAAAGTCTGTTTCGCAAGCAAGTTCTAAAATACCAGCTTTATCTGCTTCAATCTTTGTGAAAATTCTACCTTCATTAGTTGCTCTTCCGCTTCTTTTTGCTGCAGCGGCGAGTCCCTGCTCTTTAAGAAGTTTTTCTGCTTTTGCAAAATCACCTTCAGCTTCTACAAGAGCTTTTTTACAGTCAAGCATTCCTGCCCCGGTTTTTTCTCGGAGCTTTTTTACGTCTGCTGGTTTAACATCAGCCATCTATTTTGTCTCCTCTTCTTTCTCTGCTGTTTCTGAGTCATAAACTTCAGTTGTCTCTTCTTCTTCAGGTTCTTCTTCTGATTCATCTGCAGAGGATGAGTTGTTTACAAATTCTGATGATTCTTCATCGTCCTGAAGGGTTTCTATAACTTCAAGACCAATTTCATTGTCGGCTTCAACAACAGCGTTTGCTATAATCTGAGTAAAAAGAGTAATTGCTCTTATTGCGTCATCATTGCCTGGGATTGGGTAATCAATATCTGTTGGATCACAGTTTGTATCTACAACTGCAATAACAGGAATTCCCATTCTTTTTGCTTCAGCAACTGCAATTGCTTCTTTTCGTGTATCAATAATAAAAATTGCTCCCGGTAGATCTTTCATTTCTTTGATTCCACCAAGGTTCTTTTCTAACTTAGTTTTTTCACGGTTGAGTTTTGCTACCTCTTTTTTGGTGAGGCTTTCAAAAGTTCCATCTACTTCCATCTTTTCAATTTTTTTGAGTCTGAGAATAGATTTCTTGATTGTTGAAAAGTTTGTAAGCATACCGCCTAACCAGCGATTGTTTACATAGTACATTCCACATCTTTCAGCTTCTCTCTGTACCGCAACCTGAGCCTGTTTTTTGGTGCCTATGAAAAGAATAGACTCCCCGTTGTGAACAAGATTTCGTACAACTTCATAAGCTTCTTTGATAGAAACTATAGTTTTCTGAAGATCTATAATGTGAATTCCGTTTCTTTCCGCGAATATGAACTTTTTCATACGCGGATCCCATCGCTTTGTCTGATGTCCGAAATGAACACCGGACTCAAGCAGATTTTTCATTGTAACTACTGCCAATGTGTCCTCCTGAGTTTAAGAAAACAATTTAAAAGTTTTCTTATATCCTTCTCTTTTTCTCACAGCTTTAAGTAAATTATTTAGCTGCGGAAGTTAAAATTATTGGATTTGAGCATGCCATAAAATGTTCTTATTGGCAACCCCATTACATTGGAGTACGAGCCTTTGAGGGACTCTATAAAGAAGGCTCCTTTACCCTGAATTCTGTAAGCTCCTGCGACGCCTTTCCATTCTTCAGTGTTTAGATACCAGTCAATTTCATCATTGGTCATTTCTGTGAAAATTACATCTGTACGGCAAATAGCTGTTTGTATTGTTCTTAATGGTGCTTTTAATGCTAATCCAGTAATTACTGAATGTGTACAGCCGGAAAAATTTTGAAGCATTATTTTAGCTTCTTCACGATTAGAAGGCTTACCTATGAGTTTGCCGTCTTGTTCAATAAATGTGTCTGCGGCAAAAACCCATCTGTCAGAGATTTTGCAAGATTCTGCTTTTTTTTGTGCAATTCTGACAGCCTCTTCTTCTGCGTTGTAGCTTTCAAAAGTCTCATCGACATTTTGCGGTAAAATTATACAATTGAGTCCCATCTGTTTAACGAGTTCCTGTCGGCGGGGTGAAGCTGAAGCAAGTATTATTTCATTCATTTTATATCCTTTTAAAGAGAAACCATCCAAGAGCTATTCCAAGAAGACTTCCCGGGTTTGCTGATACATAAATTGCAAGAACTTCAATGTCAAAACCAACAGGTCCAGCTGTCAGGTTTAAATAAAGGCCGGCAGCTTTGATAATTTCTTCTATTAGTTCCCATCCAAGGGTTCCTGCAACAAAAAACATAATAAGAAAACCTATAAACTTGGGATAATTTTTTGTTGTAATTTTCATTTTAGAGATTAACCTTTATTTCTACAGGACAATGATCTGACCCCATTACTGAATCAAGAATATCAGCGCTTTCAAGTTTTTCCTTGAAACTGCTGTTTACGCAAAAGTAATCGATTCTCCACCCTATATTTTTTTCACGGGCTTTAAATCTGTATGACCACCAGCTGTATCTGTCAGGATCTTTACAGAATAAGCGGAAGGTATCTATATAACCATTTTGTGTGAATTTATCCATCCACGCCCGTTCTTCAGGCAGGTAACCTGGATTTTTTTCGTTACGTTTAGGATTTGCAAGATCTATTGGTTTATGAGCTATATTATAGTCTCCGCAGAGGATAATATTTTTGCCATTTTTTACTGTATTATTACAAAAATCAAATACAGCTTCACAAAAACGCAGTTTGTAATCAAGTCTTTTACCTGCCTCCTGGCTGTTTGGGAAATAGCAGTTGATTAGCTTGAAGTCAGGGTATTCCAGTATTATGCTTCGGCCTTCAGCATCGAATTCATCTATTCCAAGAGTTTCTACCGAGATTGGTTCTTCTTTTGAATATGTGACAACTCCGCTGTAGCCTTTTTTTTCAGCTTCGGCAAACCATGATTTATATCCAGTCGGCTCTATAAATGATTCTGAAAGCTGCTCCTTTTGTGCTTTTGTTTCTTGCAGACATATAAAATCAGCATTTTTTTCAGACATCCAGTCGAATAATCCTTTTTTTTCTGCGGCTCTTATTCCATTAACATTCCATGAAACTAAAGTTTTCAAAAGTTTTCTCCAAAATTTAAATTTATAAAGGAAATAATATTTTTGATAAGTATATCACTATGATAAGGCTTACCGAACAAAAAATAGTTGAAAATGCCACACTTTTTGCGGCAAACTCCGGCTCATTATCCATTTCAATTGCCATTAGGGCTGAATTAACTGCGGATGGAAGAGCTGAAGAAATAAACAGTACCTGAGGAAGGACGCCTTCAAAATGAAGTGTCTTTAAAATTATAAAACTGGCTGCTGGAGCTGCTATTAACCTGAAAATGACAGAAATTAAAACATCAAGATCAAAGTTATTAAGTTTTGTTGATGAAAGTTGAACTCCAAGTGTTACAAGAACAAACCCTATTAAAGCATTTCGTAAATAAATAAAGGCTGGCCAAATAAAAGTTGTTTCAAGTCTGAAACTAAAATGTTTTAAAAGAATTGCCGCGAGTATTGCCCATATTGTAGGCATTTTTACTACAGAAAGTACAGCTTCCTGCCATTTTAAGCTTCCTCGTCCAGCGTTATAGAAGCCAAGAGAGTTTGTAACAAGTGATTGAACCAGCATTACTGTAATTTGAATAACTATTGCCTCGTCCAGCCATTTTGTCCCGCTAAAAACAAGAGTAATTAATGGTATTCCGATATTTCCGCTGTTAAAGAGTATTACAGAGTTCATTAAAGCGTATTTTTTTTTGTTGTCTATTTTTCTGACTCCGGCTGTTATGAACACAAATATGCTGTTTACTGCCATTGATATAAAAAGAAAGAGTACTGCCTTGCCTATATAAGCTGAAAGATCATTTGTATAAATCGTTACAAAGGTAAACGCTGGCAAAAAAGCATAAAAATTCAGTTTGCTTAATGTGTTTACATTGATTTCAAACTTTTTTGCAAGAACATAGCCTGTTGCAATTAGAAAAAAGATTGGAATTATATTTTTTGTCAGAATGTGTATGAATATTTCCAGATTAAGCCTCTATTGTGTAAGTTCTTCTTTTTCCTGTTCTATTTTTTCCCATTTTTCAAGAAGGCTTCCATGAAGAGCCTCTTTTTCAGCAATCGATTTTTGAACTTCATCAGCTTTTTTAGCTGATGAGTAAACATCCGGATCCTGCATCTTTTTATTGAGAAGTTGTATTTCTTCCTCAATTTTTTCAGCTTTTACCAGAACCTCTTCTTCTTCTCTTTCAAGTTTTCTTATTCGGTTTTTTATCCGCTTTTCTTCCTGATGAGAAAGTTTGGCCTCAGATACATCAAGTTGTTCAGGTTCTTTATTTCTCTTTGTATTGCTATCTTCCAGAATCCCTTCAGCTTCCTGTTCTTTTCTCCATAAGTAGTATTCATAATTACCAGGGAAGAGCCGGTGTTTTCCATTTTCTATTTCGATAACCTTTGTAGCAAGATTTTCTATAAAATATCTGTCATGTGAGACAAATACCAGTGTTCCAGAGTACTCTTTCAGGGCTTCAAGTAGAACATCTTTTGACTGTAAATCAAGATGGTTTGTAGGTTCGTCAAGAAGCAGCAAATTAGACGGATGCAGTAAAAGCTTTAAAAGTGACAGTCTGTTTCTTTCTCCGCCGGAAAGAACATTTGTTGATTTATAAATGTCATCTCCGCGAAAAAGAAAGGCTCCTAGCATTCCCCTGACTTCAGGAACAAGATGAGTCGGTGCTGATGATTCAATTTCTTCAAGAACCGTTACATTTGGTGTTAAGGCGTTATCAACATCCTGAGAAAAATATCCGGCCGCTATTCCGCTTCCGTATATTATGTTTCCAGTATAATCTTTATCAATACCGGCAATTATTCGCATTAAGGTAGATTTTCCCGCACCGTTTCGGCCTGCAATTACTAATTTTTCACCAGCTTCAAGTTGAAGATCCAGATTGTTTATAACTTTATGTTCCCCATAAGCTTTGCTGAGATCTTCTATCTTTAATACCTGCTTACCTGAATGAGGTGGAGGAGGGAAGTGGAAGGCAATTTTTTTCATATTTTCAGGCAACTCAATCCGCTCTATCTTATCAAGAGCCTTTATTCTACTTTGTACCTGTTTTGCCTTTGTTGCCTGATAACGAAATCGGTTGATAAAATCTTCAGTCTTGGCTATTTCTTCCTGCTGCCTTTTATAATCTTTTACAAGCTGCTCAAGTTCAAGTTCTCTCTTCTTTTCATAAGAGCTGTAATTACCCTTGTAGATTTTTATTTTTGAACTAAACAATTCAGCAACTTCATTTACAGTTGAATCAAGGAAATATCTATCATGTGAAACAATTATAAAACCGCCTTTATATGTTGAAAGATATCCCTCTAGCCAGTTTCTTGCCTCAAGATCCAGATAGTTTGTAGGTTCATCCAGCAGCATTATATCAGGATTTGAAAGAAGTACTCTTGTCAGCGCTATTCTCATCTGCCAGCCGCCAGAGAACTCTGTTGTAGTTTTTTCAAGATCTTCTGAACTAAAGCCAAGTCCATTTAATATAATCGCGGCAGATTCTCTTCTTGCATAATAACCGCTATTATCTATAGCCTCTTGAAGTTCATGCAGTTTTTCAAGCATGGAATCTGTTCCATCTGTTGCTTCATTTACAGTTGAAAGCATTTGCTCAATCCTGTTTTTTTCTTCAATGACAGGAATCATATAATCAAAAGCACCTTCAGTATCTTCTATTAGGCTTTTACCGCTGAGGACAATTCCTGATTGGGGAAGATATGCTACTCGAGAACTTTTATCTTTTATTATTTCTCCACTATCAGGTGGATTTATTTCGGCAATAATTTTCATTAAAGTAGATTTTCCACTTCCGTTTCCGCCGGAAAGAGCCATCTTGCTGTCTGAAGAAATATTAAGGCTGATATTATCTACAATTTTACGTTCACCGAAATTGAGTGAAATATTATTAAGCTGTACAAAGGCCATTCAAATGATAAATCCTTTTATTGTTAAGATAAAATGTTCTAAAAGCGAACTGTATATATTTTTAGATTTATAACATATCTGTTTGTTTTTATACAGAAATAATTAACAATTGTATCCTATACAAAACAGACCTGTCTGCCAAGGGCTTTATTTGTTTGCAGGAAGATGGTTTGAAGGGAAAAAAAACTATGTAAATTTACAAACTAAATTTTGCATGGAGGCAAAGTTAAACACATCTTCCAATTTAAAAAAAATCCACCAGGGATGGCGGATTT
>JAQQAK010000454.1 GCA_028527945.1 Spirochaetaceae bacterium | reverse complement strand
CAGGCGTTCTTGATAAAAACCATAAGTACTTTCGGGCATTGTTTCCTACAAGCGCCCATTGGTAGTTTTCTTCATCTAAGCCAAATATTAAGTAATCAGCGCCAAAAAGAAAGAATTTAACTTTAAGAGCTGCTGGTGTTTCTGGATCAGGAACCCATGCAACAGCTTGCGCATCTGAATATTCACCGTCAAGTGTGAATTTAAAGCCGCTGTTTAAAACATTGACTTTACCATCGTCTCTTAATGTGTATTCAGCAGTAACTCCTACGAGGTCTTTTTCAAAATTACTTTGATATCGTGCTATTTCATACCAACGGCCAAGATATTTCTCTATATTTACAAATTCAACAAGTTTTAAGGGCCCCAGTTTCTTTTCTGCCGTAGATTTACATCCCGCTAGAGTAAGAAGGCTTGTCGTTAAAATTAGTAGGACATATATAAACAAGTGTATTCTTTTTTTCATTTTAACCACCTTTTTATATATAAATTTTATATGCATTTTACTACTAATATTGATAGAAATCAAATTTAATCTATATTTTTATGTAATGATAATTTATTATATAGATAAAGACAAATTAATATATAAAAGGACTAAATATGAACGGAAAGGATTTAGCAAAATATATAGATCATACTCTCTTGAAGCCTGAGTCTACAATGGCGCAAATTGACAAGCTTTGTGATGAAGCAAAGGAGTATGACTTTTGTTCTGTTTGTGTTAATACTGGCTGGACAAAGCATTGTGCTGAAAGGTTGGCAGGAGCTGATGTTAAAGTTTGCTCTGTAATTGGTTTTCCTTTGGGGGCTATGAGCACAAGAGCAAAGGCTGCTGAAACTGCGTTTGCAGTAGAAGATGGCGCTGATGAAATTGATATGGTTCTGAATATAGGCGCTTTGAAAGATGGTAATACATCACTTGTTAAAGATGATGTTGCGGCTGTGGTTGAGGCCTGTGGTGGAAAGGCCAAGTTAAAGGTTATTATTGAAACAGCTCTATTAACAAAAGATGAAATAATCCTTGCTTGCAAGACTTGTGTTGAAGCTGGGGCTGATTTTGTGAAGACATCAACTGGATTTTCTACAGCTGGAGCGACTCCTGAGAATGTAGCTTTGATGAAAAAGACTGTCGGAGATTCTGCAAAGGTTAAGGCTGCCGGTGGCGTAAGAACTTTTGAAGATGCTGTTGCAATGATTGAAGCTGGCGCTGACAGGCTTGGAACAAGCGGTGGAATTAAAATTATAAACGGACAGAAATTAGACGGCGGTTATTAAAATTATTAGAATGCTATTGCAAAGGTGGGTATTTTTACAATAGCATGCGTATTATAAATATTATTTAGCAAATAATAAAACTCTCTAAAAACTATGGTTTTTAAAGAGTTTTATATTTTTTGGCATTGGAGTTAATGATGAAAGAAGCTTTAGAAAATTGGCAGGAAGAGCGTTACTGTAAAGATAAAATTCGTGCGATAGATGCCAAATATGAAGCTCAGAAAATAGCGTTTGCCCCGTTTTCATTTCAGGCTATACTTGTTTTAAGAAAGCTTGGAATTCTTGAAAGTCTTTTAGACGCGGGAGATGAAGGGCTGACTCTTCAGCAACTAATGGATAAGCACCATCTTGGTTCTTATCAGCTTAAAGTTCTGCTTGAGATGGCTCTTAGCATGGATGTTGTAAAATGGAAGAAAGATAGTTCTCCTAAGGCTTTTGTTCTTGGGAAAATAGGTTTTTTTCTTGAAACAGATAAGCTGACAATTGCAAATATGGATTTTGCTCAGGATGTCTGTTATCAGGGGATGTTTAAGTTAATGGAGTCTATACAAAACGGTAAACCTGAAGGGCTTAAAGTTTTTGGAGACTGGAAAACCATTTATGAAGGATTATCTCAACTTCCTCAGGATGTCCAGCACAGCTGGTTTCAATTTGATCATTTTTATTCTGATGGAGCGTTTCCTCAGGCATTAAAATTTGTTTTTTCTAATAGCCATAAGCGTTTAATGGATATTGGTGGAAATACTGCAAAGTGGGCATTAGCTTGTGCAAATTTTAATGATGAAGTAAATGTAACTATAGTAGATCTACCTGGTCAGGCTAAAATGGCAACCGAAAAAATAAAAGCAGCAGGTTTTAGTGATAGAATCAATGTTTATGAAGCAAATATGCTTTCACCGACATCTTCACTTCCTGGAGACCATGACGCTGTCTGGATGAGCCAGTTTTTGGATTGTTTTTCTCTTTCGGAGATTACAGCCATTCTTGAGAAGGTTTTTAAGGCTGTAGATGAGAACGCAGAGATTTTTGTTATGGAACCTCTCTGGGATAAGCAAAACTATCCCGCAGCCTCTTATTCTTTACATGCAACATCTCTTTATTTTACAGCTATGGCAAATGGAAATAGTAAGATGTATGGCTATAGAGAACTATGTGATGCCATAGAAGCCGGAGGTTTCCAATTAGCAGATGAGATTCATCAACTTGGCCCTAACGATTATTCTATTCTGAAATTTAAGAAGAGGCCTGTGAATGTTTAAATTTTTACTTTTACAGTGGGATGCCTGGGCTCCGGGTGTGGAAGATAAAGATAGTTGGACAAAATGGGCTAATGATGAAATCGAAATAGAGCAGTCGCTTGCCACACCGCCTCTTGAGCATATGGCCAAAATTAAGAAGCGACGATTAAGTCAGCTTACAAAAATGGTTCTCGAGGTTGGGCATAAGCTTTTGGAAAATAATGATGTTGATCATATCATTTTATGCAGCCGCTATGGTGAGATTCGTATGCAGTATAAAATAACAAAAGGTCTGCTTGATGACGGTGAGGTTAAGCCTTCTAATTTCAGTCTTTCAGTTTTTAATACTCCATTAAGTCTTTTGTCTATTGAAGAAGGCAAACATGGTTCAGTTAATATTCTTTTTGCTGGAGATAGAATTGTTTCTATGGGTATGCAGTCTATGTATGCTCATGCCTTCTGTAACCCGGAAGATAAAATACTCATGATTTTTGCGGATGAATTATTACCTGAACATTATGCTCCGCTGACACAGGCCGAGTCCTCTCCTGGTGCTTTTGGTTTTGTTGTAACGCCGCAAGTAGAAGAACTTTCTGTTCCTCAATTTGATTTTAGCCAGAATACCAATTCCTCTATATCCGATGATGTTCTTCCTCTTGATTTGTTAAAATGGATTATAAATAATGAAAATTCTACAGGTTCAAAGTGTTTGAAAACATCGCAAATTGTATTAACATTTAACTAATGAGAATTTTAAAGAAAATATATCATATTACTTTTAAGATAATCTCTTTTTCACTTTTTGGGCTTGGTGGAGCCTTGTGTACAATTTTTGTTATTCCGATATTAAATCTATTTATAAAAGAGCAGGTTCAGCGTGAAAAAATTACACGCCGCCTTTGCAGCAAGGCTTTTGCCTCATTTGTTGGATTTATGTCCTTTGTTAGAATAATAAAGGTAAATAAGCAAAATGTTTCTATGCTGAAAGAAGAGCAGTCTTGTATAATTTGTGCAAACCATCCATCTCTTCTTGATGTCGTTTTTTTATTCAGTCTTATGCCAAATGCTGATTGTATTGTTAAGGCTGATGTGTGGAAGCATCCATTCTTAAAACGGGTTTTATCTACTCTCTATATTCCTAATTCATATGATGGAGAAACCATAATTAAGTTATGTAAAGAATCTTTGGATAAGGGGAATAATTTAATTATTTTCCCGGAAGGCACCAGAACTCCGCGAGGAGAACAAGATCCTCATTTTTTAAGAAGTCCTGCTCAAGTTGCGCTTCGTACCGACAATGATATTATTGCTGTTCATATAGGTTGTCCTGAGGTTACAGGCCTTGGAAAGCATGATAAAATATGGACCACTCCTGAAAAACTTTATGTAGAATATGATATAGAAGTGAAAGGGAAGTTATCTGCTGCAGATTATAAAGAAGAATCAATTCCTGTTGGCGCTAGAGCATTGACAAAGGATCTTAAATCCGTTATTTTGTTATGAAATAATGATTTAAGCAGGTACTACTCGTGGCAGATCTTGATATTGAATTAAAGCAATTAGTTATAGAATCTTTGGATCTTGAAGATATTGAAGTTGAAGATATTTCAAGCGAAGAAGCTCTGTTTGGAGAAGGTTTAGGACTTGATTCTATAGATGCTCTTGAACTGGGAATTGCGATAAAGAAGAAATATAACATCTCGTTATCAGCAGAAGATGAAGATAATAAAAAACATTTTTATTCAATTAATACTTTAAAAGAATTTATTTCTGAGAACTTAAATTAAGGTTGGTTTGATGAGCAGAGAAGAAATCTTTAACAAGGTAGCAGAAATTTTAAACGAAACCTTTGAAATACCTATGGAAGAAATAAAGTACGAATCTCTTCTTCAGGAAGATTTGGATTTGGACAGCATTGATGCTGTCGATTTGATTGTAAAACTTC
>JAQQAK010000453.1 GCA_028527945.1 Spirochaetaceae bacterium | reverse complement strand
AAAGTTTTTCAACTGTAAAGTCTGTCTGCTCTTGTGTAAGAAGATCCGCGGCATCGACAACACCAATTCCATCATGTGTATCAAGGGTTGTATAACAGTTCTTTGGACATATTTGCAGCCAATTCTTAAGTGGAGCAAAATCCTTTTTGTACCATGAATATAAAAGCAGCATTGGAAGCGCAAAATCATAAACTGGAAAGCCATGTTCTGATACCTTCTGCTGAATACTATAATGCTCGTGCATTTCAGGAAGAAGGTCTACATCAAAATTTTCAGATATGGTTTTTAGTCTTGAAAGGATTGTCCAAATTTCTGGTTCAACCATGAAACATGTTGTTCCTTTCTTTTTGGTTATATACCCAACAGCATCAAGTCTAATAGTCTTTACACCTTTTTCTGAAAGGTTCTTTACTGTTTCGGTAAAGAGTTTGATTCCTGCTTCTGAAGAAATATCAATATCTATCTGCTGCTCACTGAAAGTACACCATATTCTTTCATTTTTACCAGAGTCAAAAGTTATATCAAGCCATGGTGGAGAAGGTTGTCTACGGTAAACTTTTGCAAGCTCTTCTTTTGAAGGATTATCTGTTCCAAAAACTTTTCTTATAGGAAGAAAAAGGCTCGCGTATTCAGATTTGTCTTCTTTTGAGAGCCAGTCTTTAAAATATTCAGAACGTCTTGAGATATGGTTTACCATAACGTCTGCCATAATCTCGTAACGCTCCCCAATAGCAGCAAGATCTTCCCATGAGCCAAATTCAGGGGTTATCTCCGTATAATTTAACGGAGAAAACCCTCTGTCGCCTGATGAAGGGAAGAAGGGTAGTATATGTACCCCGCTTATACAGTCCTGAAAATAAGAATCCAAATTATTTTTTAATGTCTGAAGATTTCCACCAAAACTATCTGCGTAAGTTATTAATACTAACCCGTCTTTCAAATATTACCCCTTTACTGACCCGGCCATAAGACCGCGTACAAAATATCTTTGTAATGAGAAGAATACCGTAAGTGGTATAATCATACTCATAAAAGCGCCGGCGGTTAGAACATGCCAGTCCTGACCTTTTTCACCGACCATTGCAGCTAATGCTGCAGTTACAACACGGTTCTTATCTCCGAGGAATACAAGAGCTACAAGGTAGTCGTTCCAAACCCAGAGAAACTGAAAAATAGCAAAACTTGCGAGAGCTGGAATTGAAAGTGGTAGAACAAGCCTAACAAATGTTGTAAAAGGGCTGGCTCCATCAAGATAAGCGGATTCAAAAACATCTCTTGGCAGATTGCTTATATAATTATACAAAAGATAAACAGCCAGGGGAAGACCAAAACCGGTATGTGCTAACCACATTCCAACATAGGTTCCATTTAATCCCCACCTTGTATAATCACGCAAAATTGGAATTAACGCAATTTGAAGCGGTACAACAAGAAGGGCCACTACCATTATAAATAGAGGTTTTCGCCCGGGGAATTCCATCCATGCAAATGCATATGCCGCGAAGGCTGCAATAAGTATTGGTATAATTGTTGCCGGAATACTTACTGCTATTGAGTTTAGTACAGCATCCGCGAAATTATTACCTTGTCTGGTTATGGTATTACCATTTCCGTCTTCAAAGGTAATGGTTCCGCCTGTAAGAACATCTTTATAGTTTTGGGTTGTCAGATTAGCGCCAAAGCCAATCCATTTATTTTCAAACACCTCAACTTTTTTTGTTCGTTTATTTCCATACCATCTGAGTGTTCTGCCATCTTCAAGCTGAACACCTTCTCGCCATTGTTGAAAAGTTGCTGAAGTTCCTTCAATTTCAAATGGAGCATCGAGAGGTATATCTTTATCTATAATGATTTCTCCGGTTTTAACAATGTCTTTATGTGGTAACACTGTCCACCAGCCAGAAGCGTAGATGTCTCTGGAATCTCTCCATGAGGTTACAAAAACTCCAAATGTTGGAACTGTCCAGGCAACAACTATTATAATTAAGACTATTGCTACAATAGGATTTACTCTTGCTTTTTTTACTTTACTCATTTAAGAGTCCTCCTTCCCCGAAAATCTTTTAAGTTGTAGATAAGTACGGGTACTATAACAATAAGAAGTATTATAGCTATGGCAGATGCCTGCCCTGAGTTTCCATAAGTAAATTGTCTTAGGTAGAATTCATTAGCTATTACATTTGTTCCAAAATTACCGCCAGTCATTACCCGTACGATATCAAATAGTTTAAGGCTAAAAATTAGAATTGTCGTTGTAACAGTAATGATTGTTGGCATTATGTAAGGAATTGTTATTTTAAAAAATATTGTAAAAGAGTTGGCTCCGTCTACTCTGGCCGCCTCATTTATTTCTCCTGGTATTGCCTTGATTGCTGAAGACAGAATAACCATTGCGTAACCTGTCTGAAGCCATATCATTATTATTATAAGAAAAAAGTTGTTCCAGAATGGAATTAGAAGCCATGCTTGGGCTTTGCCGCCAAAGGCTGTAACAATTGCGTTTAATAAGCCTATTTCTGTTACATTAAATCCTTCACCTTTGTAAGCATAGATAAACTTCCAAATTACACCTGCTCCAACAAATGAAATAGCCATCGGCATAAAAATAAGTGATTTAAAAAGTTTTTCATGTCGGCTTTTATCTGCCAATACCGCAATTATTATGCCTAATGTAACACAAAAAAAGGTTCCGAAAATCATCCACAAAAGATTGTTTCTAAATGCCTCAAGCATTGTCGGATTGGTAAATGCAAATTTGTAATTTGCCAACCCTACAAATGATCTGGCATTAGCATCCATGAAACTTAATCGTAGAGTTCTTAATGTCGGTATAACAAGAGCCCATAAAAGTATAATCACAGCAGGACCCGCAAAAACGAATGCTACTGCTGTAGCTCTTATTTTTCTCGGCATAGATTCTGCTATCATATTTAATGTGAAAAACAGCAGGGCAGTTGATCCTAATCCCCATAAAACTGCAAAAATTGTCATTAAGATTTTTACACTTTGCATATGCTGCAGAAGTATAAAACCTCCAACAAGGACTACTATGGTCAGGATAACCTGTGCTGCCAGAATAACAGGATTTCTGTTTGTTTCAATATCCTGGCTCATATAAACCTCCCTTAAAAACTGCGGGCGGAACCTGCATTAAATAAACTGGTTCGTAATACCGCACTGGCAGCCGCAAGTCTAAAATAGCATGTAAGCCGCATATTGAAATAATTCATGAAGTATTTTGGACTTGAAGCTGATTGTATGAGAAGAAGATAGTTCTTCTTCGTTTAAGTTTTTACTAATCGATAACGAGAGCAGATTTTTAAAGTCTGCTCTCGTTCTTATGAAAACAAGTTTTTATTCAACTGGCCAGGAATTGTCTATTGCATCAAGAGCTTCATCAAGAGATTTTGCTCCAGATACATAAGCTGTCATTTCTTTCCAGAAAGAACCTGCTCCTACTGCACCCGGCATTAAGTCTGAACCGTCAAAACGTACTGATGTTGCTTCCTGAATAACCTGAGCAACTTTTTTGTCTACAGCATTTGTGTACCATGAAAGCTGTGAGTCTTTGTGAGGTGAAATTGCTCCACCGGCTTTTACCCAGCCTTCAACAGAGGCTCCAGTTGCAAAGTACTGCATTACCATTCTAACTTCTGGTCTGTCGTTAAACATTGCACAGATATCTCCTGCTACAAGAACAGGTCTTCCATACTGTTCATCTACACTTGGAAGGTAAAAGAAATCATAATCTACACCAGCTTCAGCGTTATCAGGAAAGAATGATGTGATAAAGTTTCCTTGTTTATGCAACCATGCCTTAGGTGGTTTTTCGAACATAACTTTTGGAGCGTCACCAAAACTTGTTGTTGTAATGCTTTTTCTTCCACCGTAAACCATTCCATCTGCAAACCAGATGTCTGTAACAGCTTTTAGAGCTGTTTTTACTTCAGGACTATTGAATTTGAGTTCTCCATTTACCCATTTATCATAGTTATCAAGGCTTGTTGTTCTTAGCATCATCTCTTCAAGCCAGTCTGTCATTGGCCATCCTGTTGCTGCTCCAGATTCAATACCTACACACCATGGAGTATCTCCATCTGATTTGATTGTGTTCTGAAGTTCAACAAGTTCTGCCCATGTCTCTGGAACTTTGTATCCTGCGGCATCAAATTCTTTTTTGTTGTACCAAACAAGTGATTTACCATTAACACGTGTCCATAGTCCAGCCATGATTGGGCCGTCAGGTGAAGGCATTGTAGCCATATCAAGCCAACTCTGGATATAGTTTGATTTTACTTTGTTTATATCAAGAACCTTGTTAAGGTCTATTACATAACCCTTGGCTACAAAACTTTTTAGAAGTCCTGGCTGTGGGAAGTCTGCTATATCAGGTGGATTTCCACCTTCGATTGAGATTCCGATAGATGCTTCAAATTCTTTTGAACCTTCATACTGAATATCAATTCCGGTTTCTTCTTCAAATGCTTTGATTGCATTCTCAAATTTTACTGCGTCACTGTCCACAAAAGGACCGGCCATTGTTACAACTGTTCCTCGAACCTCTGCGTATGGATCTGCAGCCGCTTCTTTGGTTGGTTCAGCAGCTGCAGCTGCTGGTTCTTCTTTTTTCTTGCATCCTGTTAATGTAAAGGATACAACAAGAGTCAGAGTAAGCAGGACAAATAGTGTTCTTTTCATTTTTTCTCCTTTTCTCAGCCTCTAGGCTGTTTTTTTATATAAGAAAACCCTAGGTAGTCGATCTTTCAATCAACCCCACCTGGAGGTTTACCTTCTGTATTGTTTTTACATTTCCTGAAAGTCTTTCTAACAGTAATTTTGCTGCTATTCTTCCAGAATCTGTAAGGTGTTGCGAAATTGTAGAAAGCTCCATCCATTCGGCAGTTTCAATATTGTCAAAGCCCAAAACTGCCATTTCTTCAGGAACTTTAACTCCTTTTGTGTTTGCTGCTTTTAAAACCCCTATAGCTTGAATATCTGACATCGCAAAAATTGCTCTTGGCGGCTTATTGCTATCAAGAAAATTTAGAAATGCTTTTTTTGCGTCATCTACAGTGGTATCAGATTCTAAAATTAGGTTTTCATCTATCGTGATTCCATTTTCTATCAGGGCTTTCTGAAATCCTCTTAGTCTGATATCTGATGGTTTACAGCTGTAAGAGAGTTCTTTATTCATATCTCCCAAAAAAGCTACTGGGTGATAATTCTTTTTTATGAAAAGTTCCGCGGCTATTTTTCCTCCGTTGTAGTCATCTGCAATAACTCTGGAGAAATCCTCTTCATCAGATTCTATCATTACAACATCCAAATCAGCTGCTTGCAGAATTCTCCGCTGCACATGGGTCAGATTTATTGAAATAATAATTAAACCATCTATTCTGCGCGTGAAGGGAATAGATTTTAGATATTCATCAAGCTGTGCCGCAGTTTCTATTGTATAGATAACAACTTCATAATTAGCTTCTTTTAGTGGTTTTATCATTCCGCGCAGTCTTGCTACAAAAGAGGGCGCCGGAAAAAATGGTGTTAATACTCCAACCCTTCCTACACGGTGATGCGCGCGAGAACCGGCATTTCCTTGTGGAATATAATCTAATTTTTCCATTGCTGCAGCAACTCTTTCTCCGGTTGAAATTTTTACATTTTCCGGATTATTGAGAAAGCGTGAAACAGTTGTAATACTTACTCCTGCTTCTTGCGCAACGTTGTATATTGTTATTCTATTTTTGTTTTTATCCAACATTATTCAACCTGATGAAAGTAAACTGAAAGTACTTTCAATCAACTACATCATAATCCCTAATTTATAAAGTTGTCAAATAAAAAATAATAAAATTTAAAATTCTCAGTTTTTGATAAAAGTAGTATTTTTTTTAATGTCCCCGTTCCATTTTTTTTTGCAGGAACGGGGAGGGGGTAGGGTTATTTAAATTTTACAGCAGTACCGTAAACGATTACTTCAGCAGCTCCCTGCATAATTGCGGAAGAGGAGTAGCGTATATTAACTATTCCATCAGCTTTAAGCTCATCTGCTTCTTCTTTCATTCTTTTTGTTGCCAATGCGCGTGCATCATTCATCATTTCATTATAGGCTTTTAGTTCTCCGCCTACTAATGTTTTAAAACTTTGTGTAATATCTTTTCCAATGTGTTTTGATTGAATTGTTGTTCCTTTAACAATTCCAAGTGTTTCAATTTCTTTGTCTGAAATGTAATCAGTATTTACCAAGATCATCTTCTTCTCCTTCTTTTATTTCTTTGATTCGCTCAAAAAGAACAAATAAAATTAGTGCTGATATAATAATTGTTGTCGCTATAGCAATTATTTTGAAAATCAGAGATGGAGAAAAAAATAAAAAAATACATACTACCGCTATGTAATAAGAAATTAGAATTATTGTGATAATTATTGGCGCGATAATTTTTTTCCTATGTTCTTTCATATTAACCATCCTTGTTTATTAGTACATTTGACAGCTAGTTTTATTCAAAAGAAATAAAAAAATTATAGTCTCAGATTTAGAGTATCTGAAAAGACTTTTTTATAAAAAAAGCGCCGGAGTTTTTCCGGCGCTTGAAGATAACTAATAATTCTTCAAGAACTATATTATTCAGTTGGCTGTCCCATTATTGTGGGGACTGCTAATGGAGATAACGCTCTTGATGATAGTTCACTATCAAGCTGATACAAAGCATTTGCGTTACTTTCAATTCTGTTAAGTTTTGTGAGAATCTTTTTTACAGAGTCTTCTTCTTCAACCTGCTCATCTACATACCACATCAGAAAGCTTTCAGAGGCATAATCTTCAAGTTTTCTGGAAAGAGTAACAAGTTTATTAATTTTACTGGTTATAAACTCTTCATGTTTTAAGGTTTCTTCAAATACTTCAGAATAAGAATCCCAGTTTCCTTCCGGAGCGGATATTGTTTTAAGCTTTATCTGTCCACCTCTCTCTATAAGAAAGTTGAAAAGCTTCATTGCATGCATAGTCTCTTCCATGTATTGGCATTTCATCCAGTTTGCGAATCCAGGAAGTTCTTCATCTTCAAAAAACGCGGCCATTGAAAGATAAAGATATGCTGATTCCATTTCAAAATTGATTTGATCGTTTATAGCATCTTTCATTTCTTTTTCTATACTCATAGTTTACCTCGCTGTTTTGTTCGTCATTTTTATAGAAACTATATATCATAGTTTTTATATTACTATTTTAATTAAATATACTCTGGGATCTGATAAAATAAAAGCAAAATTATTTTTAATTTTATGACTCTCTTTTGGGAACTGAATGAGCTGTGAATTATAAATTGCTTGAGGCCATATTCGGGCTTTATGCATTGTGCTTTAAAATGATAAAATAAAACTATGCCTAATAATAATTCATCATTGACGCCTGTTGTGAAATGGGTTGGAGGTAAGCGTCAGCTTTTATCTGATATAGTAGAACTGCTGCCTAAAGAACTGCTAGAAGAAAAATTAATGTATTATGAACCCTTTATTGGGGGAGGTGCTTTATTTTTTCATTTGAAACCATCTAAAGCTATTATAAATGATAATAACAGTGAGCTTATAAATCTTTATAAGGTAATAAAACAAAATCCTTCAGAATTAATAGAAGATCTTAAGCGGCATAAAAATGAAGAGAATTATTTTTATGAAATTAGAGCAATAGATCGGGATGAAATTGCTTATTCAAAGCTGTCTGATGTTGAGAAAGCCTCAAGGCTGCTTTATCTTAATAAGACTTGTTACAATGGCCTTTATAGAGTAAACAGTCTTGGACAGTTTAATACTCCATTTGGAAAATATAACAAGCCTAACATTGTAAATGAGAAGCTTATAAATGAAATTCATAATTATTTATCTATTAGCGATATAAAGATAACTAACAAGGATTTTGAGATGTCTCTCAATAATATAGAAGCGGACTCGTTCGTTTATTTTGATCCTCCGTATGATCCGCTTTCAAGCAGCTCTAATTTTACCGCCTATACTAAAGACGGTTTTTCAAAGCAGGAACAAATAAGGCTTAGGGACTTGTGCATAAGACTTGACCGAATGGGTGTAAAATTTTTAATATCCAATTCTGATACAGATTTTATTTGCGAATTATATTCATGTTTTAACATTACAAAGACTTTTGCATCACGCGCTGTAAATTCTAAAGCTGCGGGGCGGGGAACAGTTTCAGAGGTTCTAGTAACTAATTACTGAAACAGAAGAACTTTACATTATAAAGTGTAGGTGTTAATATAAATCATAGATGTTTTGACAAAGCGTCTGAAGTTATTTTTTCAGATATGGAGATATTGATGGAGTTATCCAAGGGGATTCATAAAGAATTATATCTTAAAATGGTACAAACAAGACTCTTTGAAGAGACTGCCGCAAGGCTTTTTTCAGAGGGCAAGGTTCATGGAACAGCTCATTTTTGTATAGGAGAAGAGGCTGCCGGAATAGGTGTATCCGCTGCGCTTGAAAAAGAGGATTACATTCTTCAAACCCATCGTGGCCATAATCAGGGAATAGGAAAAGGGATGGATTTAGGCGCTATGCTTGCCGAGTTCCTTGGAAAAGAAAGTGGATGTTGTAAGGGGCGCGGTGGAAGTATGCATATTGCTGATTTCTCTGTTGGTTCTCTTGGAGCCAATGGTATTGTTGCTGGAGGTATTCCAATAGCAGTTGGAGCCGCTTTAAAACAAAAATACAAAAAAGAAAATAATATAACTGTTTGTTTTTTTGGTGATGGAGCCACAAATGAAGGGGCATTTCATGAATCACTCAATCTTGCGTCAGTCTGGAAATTACCGGTTTTATTTGTCTGCATAAATAATCAATACGGAATGTCTACATCGATAAGAAAATCTATGGCTATTGAAGATATTTCTGTAAGAGCACAAAGTTATGGTATTAAAGGGCTTTCACTTGATGGGAACGATGTTGTAACTATTTATAATGAAACATTAAAGGCGAAAGAATATGTAAAAGAGAATGGCCCAATGCTTATGGTTCTTGAAACTTACAGATGGATGGGGCATTCCAAGTCTGACGCGCAGGTTTACCGTACAAGAGAAGAAGTTGAAAGTTGGAAGGCTAAATGTCCTATAAAGCAACACCGGGAGTTTATTATATCAAATGGTATAATGACAGAACAGGAAATAAACGATATAGACGTTCAAGCAGAAAATGATGTTAAGGCTGCGGTAGAGTTTGCGGAGAACAGCAAAGAGCCTGAAATAGATGCTATTTTTAATGACATCTATGCTGAATAGAGGGTATTTATGAGAGAAATTACATACGCGCAGGCTGTGCGCGAAGCAATGTGTGAAGAAATGCGTTCTGATAATGATGTTATATTTATGGGTGAAGACATAGGTGTTTATGGCGGAGCTTTTGGCGTTTCAAGAGGGATGATTGAAGAGTTTGGTTCTGAACGAGTACTGGAAACTCCTATTTCAGAGTTAGCTATTACAGGCTGTGCCGCCGGTGCCGCAATGACAGGTCTTAGGCCAATAGTTGAAATAATGTTTTCAGATTTTATAACACTTTCTATGGAGCCTCTTGTTAATCAAGCCGCAAAGAACCGGTATCAATTTGGTGGGCAGGCATCGGTTCCTATGGTGTTAAGAACTCCTGGTGGTTCAGGAACTGGAGCGGCTGCTCAACATAGCCAGAGTCTTGAAGCCTGGGTTGCTCATGTTCCGGGGATTAAGGTTGTTGTTCCTTCAACCCCTTATGATGCCAAGGGTCTTTTAAAAGCTGCAATCAGAGATAACAATCCTGTTGTTGTTTTTGAGCAGAAGATGCTCTATCGAACAAAGGGTGCGGTTCCTGATGATGATTATATTGTTCCACTTGGGCAGGCTGATGTAAAGAGAAGTGGTTCTGATGTTTCTATTATAACTTATGGAAGAATGGTTCAACGCAGTATTGATGCTGCCAAGCAGCTTAGTCTGGAAGGTATAAGTGTAGAAGTCATCGATATAAGAAGTCTTGTGCCGCTTGATACAGAAACAATCATCAACTCGGTAATTAAAACCGGAAGAGCTATTGTTATTCATGAAGCTGCAAAAACTGGTGGTTTTGGTGGAGAGATTGTAAGCAGCATAGTTGATTCGGAAGCTTTTTTCTATTTAGAAGCGCCTGTTAAAAGACTTTGCGGCCTTGATGTTCCAATACCTTATAACCCCAAACTTGAAGCAGAGGTTGTTCCTTCTGAAGATAAAATAAAAACAGCAGTAAAGGCTCTTTTAAAAGAAGAGTAACAAATTATAGAGGTAATTTTTCTTTAATGCTTCATGCAAGAAAATTTATAGTTTTAGGTAAATGTACAAGTTAAAACTTTATCTGTGCAGGACCTTTTTATCATCTTTTAGTTGCTATGCAACTAAGAGTCTCGCCTTTCATGGCGAGACTCTAACGCAAAGTTTTTATAGGAGTATAAATGGCTGAAAAAATAATTATGCCGAAGGTTGCCATGTCCATGGAAGAAGGGACTATTGTAGAATGGCATGTAAAAGAAGGAGATACTGTTTCTAAAGGTGATATTATTGCTGAGATTGAAACCGATAAATCTCTTATGGCTCTTGAATCAGATTATGATGGAACTATAATAAAAATTTTATACAAGGAAGGAGCCTCTGTTCCTGTAATTACTACTATCGCGTGGATTGGTAACGAAGGTGAAGAAGTTTCAGAAGATAAGCCTAAAATGAGGGCGACTCCTGCTGAGAGAAGAAAGGCAAGGGGGCAGAAACTTTCTGATTCTGACAAAAATAAAAATCTTTCTGGAGATAATAATAAAACTATAAAATTAACAAATATTAAGAAGATAACTTCTGATCGTATGCTTAAGAGTCATTCAGAAATACCTCCTGTAACAGAGAGTATTGTAGCTGATGTCACTGAGCTTCTTGCTTTACGTAAAGAGTTTAATGAATCGCAAAATACACGAATAACTATAAATGATTTAGTTATGTTTGCTGTAGTTAAGGCTTTAAAGAATAATCCTGATCTTAACTCAGTATTTAATGGTGACAGCATTATTCAGAAGCATGATATTAATTTAGGAATGGCTGTTTCAACAGAAAGAGGTCTTCTGGTTCCTGTTATAAAAAATGCTAATAACTATTCTGTTTCTGAGTTATCAATCGCAGCGAAAAAACTATCTGAAGATGCTAAAAGTGGGGAGCTATCTGCGTCTGATCTTGAAGGTGGTACTTTTACTGTAACAAATCTTGGAATGTATGGAATTACATTCTTTACACCTATAATTAATCCGCCGGAAGCAGGTATTCTTGGTGTTTGTTCTATTGAGGAACATCTAAAGATGATTGATGGAGAAATACAAAACAGACAAATTATGGGGCTGAGTCTTACTTTTGATCATCGGATAACTGATGGCGCAGGTGGCGCGGTTTTTCTAAAAGATCTGTGTGAGGTTCTTGAAGAGCCAAAGAGTATTTTTGTTTAAAACAATTAAGGGCAGGATATCATTTGCCTGCCCGTTCTTTTAATATTTTATATACAGTTTCCAAATCCATACTTGAATCAAGAATCTTTTCTGTTTGGCATGATATTTTATCAACTATATCAACATATCCGTAGGTTATATTATTATTTTCAAATACATCAATTGCATGTTTACTCATAAGGTCTATGAAACACTTCTTAAATCCCATCTTAGCAATCAGAGATGCGGCCGCGCGTCCCGCAATTTTATCATGTAAAAATAGATTTTCGGCTGACAGCTTAGATTTTGCAAGAAAGTCTTCCAAATCAAATAGTGGATGTAGCCACTTTCCTGAGTTTTGAAATATAATATTATTATTTTTATCGTAAACGCAGAGAGATGAGCCTTCAGGGAGTTCTTTTATAAGTTCTTCAGTTAAGTTGTTATTTTTCACACAGTTATTATATAGAAAAAACTACTTTTTGAATAAGTGGTTAAATCTAAAATTATCCTGAATCATTTTTATATTTAGGAAGTAATTCAGGATTTTAAAATAAATACTAATTGTATTAGTCTGTTTTTCTTCTATATTCAAGGCTGTAACCACAGTTTCCGTAGCTGCTTTCTATTGTCACTTCCAATTCGTGGTATTTACTATTATTTGTTGGAGAGATGTATTCAAGCTTATAAATACTTCCAATTTTTATAGATATTTCACTGAATAAACTGGAAAGTTCTTCAGAAGTAGTTGCGGTTGAAAGCCCTCCTCCAATAGATAATTCTTCTAAAGCATCAGTATCAATACTGCTTCCAAGTCCTATTGAATAACAAATAACATCAGTTGTTTTCAGAGCCTCATAAGCATCATCAAGACTGCAGTCGGATCTATTGTCCGCGCCATCTGAAAAAATAATTAAGGCATTACTTGTTGTGTCGTAATTATCAAATACACTTACAACAGAATAATCTATTGCGTCATACAAAGCTGTAAATCTGTCTTTTTGCTCATCGCTTTCTATGTTGTCTATTATTGTATTGAGTGTATCAGCATCATCTGTAAAATCCTGTTCTAATGAGTAAGATGTTGCGAATTTTACAATAGCTATTTTTGCGTTATCACTTTTTTGGGCTATAAAAGTTTTAGCAGCTTCTTTTAGAGAATCAATAGAGTCTGAACTAACCATGCTGTAACTGAAATCAAGTAATAGAATGATATTAAAATTTATAGAGTTTTCAATACTGCTCATAGATTCGGTATCGCTCGCATTTCCATCTTCAAGAACTGTTACATTTTCCAAAGTTAGATCATCTATAGAGGCCGAATCATCATCTTGCCAAACAGAAAAATACATATTAACAACAGTACTGTCGTAAGCACTATTGTAGTTGGCTTTGCAAGAATGAAAATCCAGTGAAACCCCCTGTTCCCATTCTGTGTAGTCTTTATAATAATCAAATTCACTGCATGAAAAAAATGCAAATACAGATAAAATTAGTAATAAAATCTTTTTCATTTAATCCTCTCAAAAGTTTGTTGGATATATAACTCTAATTCCATAGATGTTGCGTCCCGGCCCTTCGCCCCATTTATCTTTAACGTTATAATAATTGTTAAAGACTGTCTCTTCAGGCATCGCCGGATCATTCATCATAAAACCTTGTTTATCGTTCCATCCGGTGATAACAATATAATGCGAAGCCCCGTTTCTTATTACTTCGGCAATTATAGGAATTTTCTTTTCCAGATAATAGCGAATTAAGAAAGTATCTGCCGGATTTGCGTTCCAGTCAAATCTGCTATAAACCATTCCCTTTTGATATTGAGAGAGTGACGGCCATTTTATATTAACCTTTCCAAGATATTTCCCGTTAGACCAGCCATCGTCAAATCCATCATGTTTTTTCAGCCACTTATTTGTTTTAGGCGGGGTTATTTTTTCATTGTAGAAATACGAAAGAACCATAGATATACAGGTTAGCGCGCAACCATGGCTTTTTATTGTTAAATCTGATTTGCTTCCAAGTTTTTCATCAGCCCATTCAGAATCTTTTCCCTGATCGTATAATGGTACTTTTAGAGCTACATCCTGCGCGAGAAGGTTTCCTTGAAAAAATATACCGAATAAGAATATTAAAGATAAGGTTGTTTTATTCATAATCACTGCAAGAGTGTATCCATAATAACCGGAGATGATCAACTATTGTATTTAGTCCTTGCGTTGAAGGTTTTCATTTTCTTGCAGACTCAGGTTTTTCTGATGATTTTAATACTGCTCGTAATATTTGCAAAAATATTCATAACTCATGCTTTTATAAAAATAACATGAAGCAAGAACATTATCTTGAATATCATATAATCCCGATAATCTGTGGTAATGAGATTTCTGCCATAATGATAACGGTCGAGGATGTAACAGAGCAGAAATTGTCAGATATAAAAATAAAGTCTCTTCTTAAAGAAAAAGAGCTTCTTCTCAGAGAGGTCCATCACAGAATAAAAAATAATATGGCTTCTGTAGAGAGTCTTCTAAGGCTTCAATATGATAGTATTGATAATAAGAAGTGCCAGTCTATTTTAATTGACGCCTCCAGCAGAGTTAGCAGTATGCGTGTTTTGTATGATCGGCTTTTTCAATCTGGTGATTTCATAGAAACTTCTTTTGAAGCATATTTTTCAACACTTATTGATGAAAT
>JAQQAK010000452.1 GCA_028527945.1 Spirochaetaceae bacterium | reverse complement strand
TGTTATTCTTACAAAATCAGAAATTCCCGGTTTATCAAAAAATCGAACAAGAATCATTTTTTCTTTTAGTTTTGTATAAATTGTTTTTCCTGATAATCCTTTTTTTCGAGCAAAAACGAAATTAGCTGTTGAAGGTAGAGTTTCCCATCCTTCAGCATTTATAGATTCTACAAAGTTTTCTCTTGTCGTGATTATTTTTTCAACAATTGTTTTTTTATATTCTGTATCTTTTACAGCAAGTTCTCCGCATTTTTGAGCCATAAAATCTACCGGATAAGAATTGAAAGAATCCTTTACTGCTGAAAGAGCATCTATCAGTTTTTTGTAACCAAGAGCGTACCCAAGTCTGAGACCTGCCAAAGACGCACTCTTTGAGAATGTTCTGACTATTAGAAGATTCTCGAATTCATTTATAAGGCTGACAGCGCTCTCTCCACCAAAAGCAATATAGGCTTCATCTATTGCTACAAGTCTGTCTTTACTGTAATTTTCAAGAAGAAGTCGAATCTCTGAAAGAGGCAGGCTTATCCCTGTTGGAGCATTAGGATTAGGTATTATAATTCCAGTAGATTCTCCTTCAAGATAGTCGTTTATATCAAGGCTGAAATCTTTTTTTAAGCTGACTTTCTGATAGGGAATATTATAAAAACTGGAATATACCGGATAAAAAGAATAGGTGAACTCCGGAAATTTTAATGGACCCTTTGTGTCATCAAAAAAACCGAAAAAGACAAAAGAAAGAACCTCATCAGAACCGTTTCCTATAAAAACATTTTCAGGAGAAAGGCCTTCAACTTTAGCGATTTCCTCTCTCAGTTTCATAGAAGAAGGTTCTGGGTATAGTCTGAGTTTGTCTGTATCTATTTCTGAAAGAAATTCTTTTATTCGTGGTGTAGGAGGGTAAGGATTCTCATTTGTATTCAGTTTTATGTATTTACCATCCTGTGGTTGTTCTCCGGGAACATACGGATTAATGTTTTTCATTCTTTCAGCAAGCATTGTGTTCTCCAAAACAAAATAATTACTGAAAGAATACTATCATTTTTTATCTTATTCCATAGTTATCAACTATAAAATCTATATCTTTATCACCGCGTCCGCTAAGGTTTACAAGGATAGAAGAACGTTGTTCCTTTTTTGCAAGTTCCATCGCGTAGGCTACAGCATGAGCACTTTCAAGAGCCGGTATAATTCCTTCTTTTCTGCTTAAAGTGTAAAAAGCATTAAGACAGTCTTCATCTGATGCTGTTACATAATTGACGCTGCCATTGTCATGAAGCATTGAGTGTTCAGGACCTACACCGGGGTAGTCTAATCCGCTTGCAATAGAATATACAGGAGCCGGTTCTCCTTTATCATTCTGCAGCAGGTAGCATTTAAAACCATGAATTATTCCCGGTTTTCCGTATGTAATGCTTGAAGCGTGATCTCCTGGTTTAAAAGAACGGCCAGAAGGTTCTACTCCATAGATTGTTGTTTCTTCATCATCAAGAAAGGCAGAGAAAATTCCCATAGCGTTACTTCCTCCTCCTACACAAGCAACGACATTATCAGGCAGTTCTCCAGTCATTTCAAAAAACTGTTCTTTTGCCTCAATTCCGACAACTCGCTGAAAATCTCTAACCATCATAGGAAAAGGATGAGGCCCTACAACAGAACCTATGCAATAAATACTGTTAATTGGGTCTTCAAGGTAGGCATCAAATGCTGAATCTACAGCCTCTTTTAATGTTTTTAATCCATGTGTTACAGGAATAACATTAGCTCCCAAAAGTTTCATTCGTACTACATTAGGATGTTCTTTTGCAATATCAACCTCTCCCATATGTATTTCGCATTCCATTCCAAAGTAGGCTGCAGCAGTGGCCAATGCTACTCCATGTTGTCCCGCTCCAGTTTCAGCGATAAGTTTTTTCTTGCCAAGGTATTTTGCTAGTAAAGCTTCTCCCATACAGTGATTAAGTTTATGGGCTCCTGTATGATTAAGATCTTCCCGTTTAAGATATATTCTTCCGCCAAGCTCTTCTGAAAGAGTTTTTGCATAGTAAACTGGTGTAGGTCTTCCCTGAAAATGTTTTCTGATATTTCTTAATTCTGAAATGAACTGGTGTGATTTGCTTATTGAATAGTAAGCGTCAGTTATTTTATCCATTTCAGTCTGAAGTTCCGGAGGAATGAAACTGCCTCCGTATTCGCCGTAATTACCTTCATTGTCAGGTGTTGATTTAAAATAATTTTCCATAATTGTATCTCCTAATAGAAACAATTATGATGTATAAAAATGTTACTGTCAATAGAAACGTTTGAGACGTTAATAAATTGAGCCTATTTCAAAACCCTGATTGGATTTTAAAGAGGCTTTGAAGAAAATTTAACAACATTAGATAATTATATATAGCATAACAAGTTGTTAAAATTTCTTCATTTACATTAAGGTCGCTCTTTAAAAACTTCCTAAGTTTTTAAAGAGCCTCAATTAAATTACGAATTTCAGCAACCATGTAAAAAGAACCCGTAACAAAAACAGGTGTATTAGTTCTTATCGCTTCATCAAGAGCTTTTTGAGGATCTTCTAAAAGAAAGAGCTCTGAATTCGTTTTTATACTTGTAAAAATATCAAATACATCTTTGGGATTATTGGGTTTAAAGTGCCCTGGTTTAGAAATTATAATTTTTTTAAACTGCGGACATAGTATTTCTGCCATAGATTTTACATCTTTGCCTTTTACCGCTCCAAATATTAGAACACAGTCTTCACTTTTGTTACCTATTGTTTCATAAAAAGCTGCTACTGCTGCTTTTACAGAATTTTTTGTATGTGCGCCGTCTATAAAAAGAGGAGGCAGTTTATTTTTATTT